>JBDTTK010000388.1:0-4875 GCA_039930685.1 Bryobacteraceae bacterium
CACGCTGGACATGCTGAAGAATTGTGGCCGCGTGAACTGACTTGGGCGTCGCGATCGACCACATCTTTATCTGCACTTCTCGCGGAGCACCCGCCGCCGACCGTCTCCACGCACTCGGACTCACCGAAGGTTCACCAAACGTGCATCCCGGACAGGGTACCGCTTGCCGCCGCTTCTTTCTCGAGAACGCGATGCTTGAGCTCCTTTGGGTCGCGGACGAGGCCGAAGCGAAAGCGAATCCGGACCTGCGTCTTTGGGATCGCTGGTCGCGCCAGCAGGCATCGCCTTTTGGCTTGATCCTCCGTCCCGACTCCGAGGAACCCGCGAACTGCCCGTTTGAAGCTTGGGAGTACCGGCCGATAACTATGCCGGAGTTGTCTCTCAAGATCGCGCTCGAAACCGCACTCGATGAGCCGATGTGGTGCTACATGGCGAGCGGACGCAAGCCAACCGACGCGGCACCGGAAAGACGTCAGCCGCTCGACCATTCGCTCGGAGTCCGCGAGCTAACTGGAGTGGAAATCGGCACGGCGGCACTTCCCGCAGGCTCGGTGACCGCGTGTATGGCGCGCGCCGGCCTTATCGTGTGGTGTGAAGCCGCTGAACCGATCCTGACCCTCGAATTCGACGGTGTCAAACGGCGGCAGTCGGCGGACCTTCGTCCGCATCTGCCTCTGGCAATCCGATGGTGATCAGACGCGATAGAAATCCGCGCGCCAGTTCTTGACCGCTTTCTTGATGTCGTCCGGCTTCATCCCCTCGGCGGCCGCGCGTTTTGCGAGGTCGGGGAACTCCTCATCCGCCGCGAACCGCAGTGCGACGATCTGCAATGGCTCCAGTCGCGCGTCCAGCAGCTTACCGGTCAGGACGTAGTGCCGCAGATTCTCCTCCGCGCGGATCGCGCGGTCCTGCGCCTTGAGCGCGAACGATCGGCTGAATATCGCCGCGCCGGTGCCACAGAGGCTGAGAACGAAAATGAGCGATGCGCTGTAGAGCCGCTGATGGTCGCCCCACGATAGATACAGATTAACGGCGGCGCCAATCACGGTGGCCAACAACAAGATCAGAATCACGCCGAAGATGGGCACTCTCTGCGTATGGTTCGAATAGTTCTGCTCGGGCATGGTTGCTAGGATCGCATATTGCCTCAGGCATGTCCCGATTTGCCACAATCGAAAGCGGAATGCTCACCGTGCAGATTTTCGGAGTGAAGAACTCTCAAGCGACTCGCGCCGCCGAACGCTTCTTCAAGGAACGCCGAGTCGCATTTCAGTCCGTCGACCTGAAACAGAAACCGATGGCCCCCCGTGAAATCCAGCGGTTCGTGGACCGGTTTGGATTGCCGTCGCTGCTCGATACCGAAGGCAAACCCTACATCGACGCCGGACTGAAATACCTCAAGCAATCCGACGCGGAACTGCTGGCGCGCATCGAACGCGAGCCGGCCCTCCTTCGGCTACCTCTGGTCCGCGCCGCCAGCCGCGTCAGTGTCGGACGCGACGAGAACGCGTGGAAAGCCATGCTCGAAGCTTGAGGTTGATCCCTTCTGGCTGAGTAACTCGCTCGCCCGATATCGGTGAAACGATCCCGCGCTCGTCGCGATTGTCTACCAGGCTTCTTGCGGGCTCACTGGAGCCTAGATCGACGCCTCCATGATTCGCCGTCCTTCCTTACGCCCATCGTCGCCCCATCTTTCCCGGATATCCTATCTGCATCCATGACTCTGCATCTGCGCTGTAGTGCATTCTTTCTTGCTACCCTCTTGTCCGCCCAATGGACGCCCCAGAACAGCGGAACCACGGCCTCTCTGCGGGGTGTCAGCGCGGTCGACGGGAACGCCGCGTGGGCCAGCGGAACCAAAGGAACGTACCTTCGCACTGTCGATGGCGGCGCAATCTGGAAGGCCGGCCAAGTCGATGGCGCCGCTGATATCGATTTCCGCGACATTCATGCGGTCGACGATCGAATCGCCTATCTCATGAGCGCCGGACCCGGCCGCGCATCCCGCATCTACAAAACGATCGATGGCGGAGGATCGTGGCGCCTGCAGTATGAGAACACGCAAGAGAAAGGCTTTTTCGACTCCATCGCCTTCTGGAATCCCAAACGCGGCATCGTCCTGGGCGATCCGGTTGACGGAAAATTCGTGCTGCTCACCACACGGGATGGCGGACGTCACTGGACCCCCGTCGAAGGGGCGCCTGCCGCCCGCGAGGGCGAAGCCGCGTTCGCCGCCAGCGGAACCTGCATCGTCACTGGACGCGGAGGACGCGCGTGGATCGCGACTGGCGGTACGGGCGGTGGACGAATCCTTCGCTCCACCGACTACGGCCGCACCTGGCAGGCGTCGGAGACGCCGATTCGCCACGAGGGAAATGCCAGCGGAATCTTTTCGGTCGCCTTTCTCGATGGCCGCGAGGGAATCGCCGTAGGCGGCAATTACGAGCATCCCGCCGAGGGGCGCGACAATATCGCGATTTCGCACGACGGTGGCAAAACGTGGAACACGCCTTCGGGAACCCATCCCGGCGGATTCCGATCCGCGGTGGCTTTTCTCCCTGGCTCGCATCGCGCAATCGCTACCGGCACCAGCGGCACCAGCTTTTCGGACGAAGCTTCGGCCGGTTGGACGGATGGTGACGCTACCGGATACAACGCGCTTTCTTTCGCGGCGTCCAGTGTTGGATGGGCCGTCGGACCGAAGGGTGTCATTGGCCGCTACAGCGGGCCTAAAAACCGCTAGCCGGTATTAGTATCGGGAAAAGGGCTTTAGCGGTTTCCTGATCCGACCTATGCGGAAGTTGTGAGCAAGGTCTCGTCGAAGTCCCGAGAACTACAGTGCGTTGAATCGTCGGCTAGTAGAACGAGTTCGAGATATTCAAAATCGTCGGGCAACTCAGGACCAAAATTGCCCGGAGTCGCTTGGCGCGTCGGGCTATCTTTGCTCTACTGCTGCACGATCTGGACCAGATTCCCGCAAGTGTCCTCTAGCACCGCAATCGTGACCGGACCGCGCTTCACAGGGTTCGTGTGGAACTTGACGCCGAGAGCGCTCAGCCGCTTGAACTCCTTCTGTATATCCTCGACCCCGAACATCGCCAGCGGAATGCCATCCGCGAACAGCGCCTTCTGGAATGCGTTCGAGGCCGGATGTCTGTTCGGTTCGAGTAAGAGCTCGACATCGCCCGCGCCGTCGCTGACCGTCAGCCACCGGTCCGCGCCCAGCGGAATGTCCGTCTTCTTAACGAACCCCAGGACGTCGGTGTAAAACGCCAGCGCCTTTGCCTGGTCATCCACGAGCACGCTGGTGACGATAATCTTCATCGCTCCCCCTTTCTTCCTCTCTCCAGTTTGCTGGCCTCGCGCGCCATCCGCCGAAATCATCCCGCCGATGGCCGCGCCAACTTGCATGAATCGCCGTCGTTTCATCGCTTCGATCCTCGGTACACGCGATTTAATCATTACGGCAAGTGACGTTGTAAGTACCCGTGTGGAACAGGCGGAGCGGCTCGAGAGAAAACGCCGCTCAGTGGATGGTGTGACGCGCCTTCAACGCAAACGGCGCGACCTCGATGTCGAACATGTCGCCGCCGGGACGAGCCATCAGATACGTGCCGCGCATGGTACCTGTCGGCGTCTTCAGCGGACACCAGGACGAATACTTGAACGACTGCCCCGACTCGAGCACCGGTTGCTCACCAACCACGCCCGCACCCTTCACTTCGCGCGTCTGGTCGAGGGCATCCGTGATGATCCAATGACGGCTCAACAACTGCACGGTCTGGGATCCCTGATTGGTAATCCGGATGGTGTATTCAAACAACCACTCGCCTTCGAGCGGACGCGAATGTTCCGGCGAGTGCCGCGAGATGACCTCGACGCGCACGTTTTCCGTCACGGCATCGGACATCGGGCCGAGTTCGATTTGTAGATCGCGCGTCATGCTGCTTAGAATAGCAACCGTCGCCGCGCCGCTCGACCCTCAATTGCAATTCCGCCCTGGCGGACCACAGCGAAATCAGCCTACTCGTCGCGGAGCGCAATCAGTGGATCAACGCGCGATGCGCGAAGCGCCGGTATCGCGCAGGCTGCGAATGAGACGCCAAGAAGAACAGCGATGGTGGCGCCGAACGTCACCGGGTCGGCCGGCTTGACTCCATAGAGAATGCTGGCAATTACCCGCGAGAGCGCCAGCGCGGAGACCGCGCCGACCAGAAGACCTGCGCCCGCCAGGCGCAGCCCCTGTCCGATAATCATGCGAACCACCTCGGACGACGCCGCGCCGAGCGCCATCCGGACGCCGATTTCGCGCGTGCGTTGCGTGACTGCGTAGGAGAGCACGCCGTAGATACCGAGAGAAGCGAGCAGCAACGCCAACCCGGCAAATGCCGCAAGCAGCGCCATATTTTGCCGGCGGTCGGCGACCTCGGCGGACAAAAGCTCATCCATTGTCTGGACCGCCGAGATGGGCTGATCCGGGTCAACGGCCCAAACTGCTTTACGCGCCGCGGCAGTCAGCGATTCGGGATTCTTCGCTCGGATTGCGAGATCCTGCGGCACGGCCCAACCCTCCGGAATCTGCACGATGGGCAGGTACATCCCAGGTTTTGCCGAAGCCTCCAGGCCGCGCTCGCGGATGTCGACGATGACGCCGACGATCTTTCGCCAGACCGGACCGCCGGACACCTGCATCCGCTTCCCAATCGCGCCGCCGTTCGGCCAGAACAGGTTCGCCATCGTCTCGTTGATGACGATGACCGGCTCGGTGTTCGCGCGGTCGGTGGCGTCGAAGAGGCGTCCCTCCTTCAGCGTGACGCCGATCGTCTTCAGATAATCGTTCGTGCCAATCCGGAATAAGGCATCCTGCCGTGTGGG
>JBDTTK010000389.1:0-4862 GCA_039930685.1 Bryobacteraceae bacterium
ACAGCCACTTCACGCCAGGAGGAATGGAACTCGAATTGGAGTAGCTACGGGCGTAGGATCGGGTGGAAATTGCCATTCAAACAGCGCCTGAATTTAGGATAGCGCGCCGGACCTAAAGAAAGCCGTGCAAAGCCTTCTACTCGTAGCGGAGGGCTTCGACAGGATCCAGCCGCGCCGCTTTCATCGCCGGCCAGACGCCAAAGAAGACGCCGACCATGACCGAAGTGGAGAAACCGGCGAGGACCGCCCAAACGGGGACTTCTTTCGGAAGCCAGGGAATGATCAAGCTGATGAGGAGTGTAATCGTGACCGACACGATGATGCCAAGAATTCCCCCCAATCCCGTCAGGGCAATGGCTTCCATCAGAAACTGAATCACGATGTCGGAGCGCCGGGCGCCCATCGCCTTGCGGATGCCGATCTCGCGGGTCCGCTCGGTCACCGAAACCAGCATGATGTTCATCACGCCGATTCCGCCGACAAGCAGGCCGAGCCCGGAGAGCGCCACGGAAACCAGGACGACGAGACCCGTGATGCGGTCCAGGTTCTGGATGATCTGGTCGGCGGTCGAGAGCGCAAAGTCGTCTTCGGCACCGGCAGGGGTGTGCCGCACCTTTCGCATGATCGAGCGGATCTCTTCCATCGCCTGATCGCGAACTCCGGGACGAGCTTTCGCGCAGATGATCACGATATCGGACTGCGGATAGCGCAGCCGAGCGGTCGTAAAGGGAATCATGACCTGGCGGTCGAGCCCGTTCTCGCCAAAGAAGCTTCCTTTGGCCGGCGCCAATACGCCGATCGCGAGATATTCCGCCCCGCCGACGATGAAGCTTTTGCCGACCGCGTCACCGGCCGGAAACAATGCCTCCGCAATACTGGATCCGAGTACCGCGACACGTGCCGAGCGCGCCTCCTCGTCCGGTGTGAAGAGGCGGCCCACAACCACTTCCTTGGGCTGGGTCACAAAGCTGGTTGCGGTATAGCCACCGATCGATACATTGTCGGATTCGTATCCGGGGACCTTCGCTGTGAGCGGCGCTCCGGATTGCATGATGAATAACTGTGCGCTGACCTCTTCGACCGATGGCGCGAATCGTTTGATGAGCGGCAAATACTCCGGCAGAATCGGCTTTCGCTTGAGTTCTTTCGGGCGCGCAAACCGGCCACTCGGGTCGCCGGTGACCTTATTCAGGAAGATGTTGTCCGGACCAAAATCCTGGAAGAAGTCGACGATACCTTTTCGCAATCCGGTCAAAAGCGACGAAACGGTGACCACGGTGGTGATACCGATCACGATGCCGATGATCGTCAGGAACGAACGAAACCGGTTGGTCCATACCGCGGACATCGCCACCCGCAGGTTCTCGACAGGCGAAATCGTCAGACTCGTCATTCGGCCCTCAGCGCGACTACGGGGTCGAGTTTCGAAGCACGGGAGGCGGGATACCAGCCTGAAAGGATTCCGACGCTGCTCGATACGAATACGGCGAGAAACACATACCCCGGCGAAATCGCCAGCCGCACGGGCAGCACCAGGGAGAGCACGGCCGCGGCAAACGCCGCCAAACCGAGTCCGATCGCGCCTCCGGCGCTTGCCATGATCGCGGACTCGATGAGGAACTGCAGCATGATGTCGTTGCGGCGTGCGCCGAGCGCCTTCCGGATGCCGATTTCTCGGGTGCGTTCCGTCACGCTCACGAGCATGATGTTCATGATCACGATGCCGCCGACCAGGAGCGAGATGCTGGTTACCGGCACGACGACCGCGGTTACGAGCCCGAGAATGCGGTCGATAAACTCGCGGGTCGAATCGGGCGTCAGGAAGTCGAAGTTGTCCGGAGCGCCGGGCTTGGCGCGCAATTTGGTCCGCAGCGCGGAACGAGTCAGGTCCAAGCCCTGATCGAGCTTGAGTCCGCTTTCCGGACGCGGGCGGCCAAACACGGTGACTGTCTTGCCGGGTCCGTAGAGGCGCGTGAAGACGGTCGCGGGAATATACACCTGGTTGTCCTGCGACTGTCCGCCCGTCGAGCCCAACTTCTCTTGCAGACCGATCACGCGGAAATCGAGGCCGGCAACTTTGATGGTACGGCCCAACGGCGAAAGACCGGCAAAGAACGCCGCACGGATGTCATCGCCGATGACCGCGACTTGCTGCTTGGTCTGCTCTTCCTGGTCGGTGAAGAATCGGCCGTCAATGACCGTGATGTCGCGGATCTCCGGCAGGGTGGCGGACACGCCGAGAATCGAGCATCCTTCGAGGATCTGGCCCTCGCCCTTTACGTCTTCCGTGCGCTGTTGGTAGGGGCTGTAGAGGATCGTGTCGCCGGTGGTGATCCGCAGATAGTCGATTTCGTCTTTCCGGATCGGCTTGTTGTACTTGAGCTTGTCCTGCCGTTCGCGGCGCGACAACCTCCCGACGTTGATCAACTGACCGATCATGTAGCTGTCGGTGCCAAAGGCCTTGGCGGTCGAATCCTCCGCGTATCGGCCCATTCCGTCGATCGCGGCACCGACCAGCACGACGCTCGACACTCCGATGATGACTCCGAGCAGCGTCAGGAATGTGCGAAGTTTATGGGCGCGAAGCGAATCCACGGCCAAGCGAAGCGCCGTGAGGACTGACTGATAGTAATGCGACAGCATTCTGCGGGGTAATCGTCCATCGTAACGGATGCCGCGACTTCGGTGCCCGCGCTAGAACTTACGCGACCTTACGTTGGCGGCCACTCGCTAAGATGGAGGTTCCTACCTCATGCACACGAATCGACTCGCCCGCGAAAAGAGCCCGTATCTACTGCAGCATGCGCACAATCCGGTGGATTGGTACGCGTGGGACGAAGAAGCGTTTGCGAAGGCGCGGTCGGAAGACAAACCGATCTTTCTTTCCATTGGATACTCGACGTGCCATTGGTGCCACGTCATGGAGCACGAATCGTTCGAGAACGAGGGGGTGGCCGCTGTCCTTAACCGGGACTTCGTTCCGATCAAGGTCGATCGCGAAGAACGCCCCGACGTCGATCGGATCTACATGCTGTTCGTGCAGGCGACGACGGGCTCCGGCGGATGGCCGATGTCGGTCTGGCTCACTCCGGACCTGAAGCCGTTCTACGGCGGCACGTATTTTCCGCCGGACAACCGCTATGGGCGTCCGGGCTTTTTGACGCTGCTTGAACATCTCGCCAAGGCCTGGAACCAGGACCGGGGACGTGTCCTTGAATCCGCCGCCGACGTAGTCGGCCAGTTGAAGCGTCATGCCGACGCGGGTCCGGCGGCGGAGTCGCTGGACCGCTCCGTCCTCGATTCGGGCTTCTTCACTTTTCGGCGCATGTTCGATTCAAAGTGGGGCGGCTTTGGCAACGCCCCGAAGTTTCCGCGTCCGGCGGTGTTCCATTTCCTGCTTCGCTACTACGATTGGGGCAAGAACACGGAAGCACTGGAGATGACGGTTCACACGCTTCGCGAGATGTCGCGGGGCGGAATGAACGATCAGTTGGGCGGCGGCTTCCACCGCTACTCGGTCGACGAGCGCTGGTTCGTTCCGCATTTTGAAAAGATGCTGTACGACCAGGCGCAGCTCGCTATCTCATATCTCGAAGCGTTCCAGATTACGACGCAGCCCGAACTCGCGCAGACCGCGCGCGACATCTTTGAATATGTCCTGCGCGACATGACGAGTCCCGAGGGCGGATTCTATTCCGCGGAGGACGCGGACAGCGTCATCGATCCGGCCGACCCGAAACACAAGGGCGAAGGCGCGTTCTACATCTGGACGGCGGCAGAGATTGACGCGGCACTTGATCCCGAATCCGCGCGCATCGTTAAGGCACACTATGGCGTTCGCGAGGGCGGCAACGTCGATCACGATCCGCATGGAGAATTCGGCGGGAAGAACATCCTGTTCGAGGACAAGCCGATCAGCGACGAAGAGCGTCCGCTGCTCGCGGCCGCAAAAATCAAGCTGTTCGAGGCGCGTAAAACCCACGTACGCCCAGGCCTCGACGATAAGATCCTCACCAGTTGGAACGGCATGATGATCTCGGCGTTCGCCAAGGGCGCGCAAATCCTCGGCGACAGCCGCTACGCGCACGCTGCGTTGCGTTCGGCGACGTTCATCTTGCAGACGATGTTCGATCCGGAAACGGTGGTTCTCAAGCGCCGCTATCGCGATGGCGACGCCGCGATTGACGGATTCCTCGACGACTACGCGTGGTTCGCGACGGCGCTAGCCGACATCTACGAGACGACGTTTGAGACCTACTATCTGGAACTTGCCGTGCAGCTCGCCGGCCGCATGTGCGAGCTATTCGAGGACGCGGAATCCGGCGGATTCTTTGCAACCACCGAAGGCGGGGCCGATCTCGTTCTTCGCTTGAAAGAAGACTATGACGGGGCGGAGCCGTCCGGAAATAGCGTTGCGATCGCACTGCTCCTGCGGTTGCATGCAATTACCGGACGCGAGGCGTTCCTTGAATCCGCCGGAAAAGCACTGGCCGCGTTGTCGTCGCGGCTCACCAGCTCTCCAGCGGGCGTTCCGCAGTTGATGTCGGCATACCTCACGACGCTCAGCCCCCATAGGCAGGTCGTGTTAGCGGGGACGGCGCCAGGAATCGCGCCGCTTCTCCAGTCGGTCCGAGGGCATTTCCTGCCATCGACCGTCACGATTGCGATTACGTCGCAGGACCAGCGCGAGGACCTGGGCCGCTATCAGCCGCAACTCACCGACATGCAACCGATGGACGGAAAAGCCGCCGCCTTTGTCTGCGAAAACTTCGCCTGCCAGTTGCCTGTGACCGAAGTAGCGGATTTGGACCGGCTGCTAGAATAGCCAAATATGGAAAGACCTGGAGCAACAACTCTTCGTG
>JBDTTK010000390.1:0-4852 GCA_039930685.1 Bryobacteraceae bacterium
AAGGAGGCAGAGTACTTTGGCCTATACGAAATCTCCGACAAGGGCACCAGTTGGCTTTGTCCCATCCTCTTCGCGGTAACGCTTGATTACACGCATAGTTACCGGTTGGCGATCCTCTCGTTGATTATCTTTTTTGCGCTCGGCCTGGGAGTCCTCTTGCGCGTCAACGTCCCGAAAGCGATTGCCGATGCAAGTCTCCAGCCTGACCAGCCAACCGCCGCCTGAGTAGCCCATACCGCCGTCAGTTCCATTGACGAAGCCGCCACCACGGAGTAGGCTGAAAGTGTGGCGAGGCCCATCATTCGCTTTTCTCCGAGCCGAACCTACGCTGCCGCGGCAATCGTCGCACTTGCAGCGTCGGCATTCTCGGTTTGGTGCGGCATTCGATGGAATCCCGCCTTCCTGCCCGCCGCCCTGCTCTTCGCCGGAGCGATATTTGCCGGTTGGCTCGCAACGCGGCCCGCAGTCGAAATCTTCGAGTCCTATCTGAAGATCGGCGACGTCCAGATTCCCTGGCTCCAAATCCATCGCGTCGATCGCACCGGCTGGGTATCGCCGTTGGCGGTCCACCTGACCATGCATGGCGGAGAGCGGTTCCTGCTGCTCTATCCCGGAGATTTGGACTCCGCCAACAGCTTGCTGAGGCATTTGCGCCGCAGTTCGCGCGAGGCTCTGCTCGACGGCGTTCCCTATCGTCAATTCTGGGGCGAGGTGCTCACCGCAGCTCCGGAGCGGAAACAACTCGCCGCGCCCAAGGTGCCTCTGCTGCTGCCCGAGGACGAAGCGGAAGTCGAACGGATGTTTCAGCGGCTGAAGTCCGTCGGGCATCTGGATACCAAGAGTTCGGCCGACGAGAGTTAGCGAGTGGCGGTTCCGCACTTCCGAAGATCCCCCTTACGATGGCTCCTGGCGGTTGTCGTGTTGCTTGTATGCGCCTATGCGCTGCGAGGCTGGCTGCTTCCGCCGTTTGCCGAATTTCTGATTCAAACCGACCCTCCGGAAAAAGCCGAAGTGATTGTGCTTCTAGCCGGCGACACCAGCGGCGGACGCATTTTGCGCGCCGGCGAACTGGTCCGCGAAGGCTTGGCGCCCAAGGTCCTGGTCAGTGGACCGGACGGTTTGTTCGGCGGTTACGAATGCGACTATGCCATCGACTATGCCGTGAAGAAGGGCTTTCCGGCTGAAATGTTCCAGCGCGTCCCGAATCATTGCCGCTCCACCAAGCAAGAAGCGCAATTATTCATACCTCTGTTGCGCCAAATGGGCATCAAACACTACATCCTCTTGTCGAGCAGTTTTCACACCCATCGCGCGGGCAAACTGTTCCGTGCCGAAGGGCCCGACCTTCGCGTCACCGTGCTGCCTGTGGTCGACCCGAACTTTCACCCGGACGCCTGGTGGAAGGATCGTGAGGCACAGAAGACCGTTTGGATTGAGTGGCAGAAGACCCTGACAGGTCCGTTGGGCCTGTGAAACGATCCATTCAGTTCCTGCTGCCGTATCTGCTCCGTCACCGGCGGAGCCTCATACTTGGCATGGGCTCGCTACTGATCAAGGACATCCTGGGCGCCTCCCTCCCGCTCGTCATCCGCATGGGCGTGGATGAGATGACCAGGACGTTTCGGGTCGAGACCGTGCTTTGGCTCGCGGCCGCGCTCGCCGGACTCTCGGTATTGAAAGGCATCTTCCAGTACTGGATGCGCGTGATCCTGATCGGCCTCTCGCGGGACATCGAGTACGAACTCCGTAACGAACTCTTCGCCAAGCTGACCACACTCGACCTCTCCTACTATGGCCGGACCCGGACCGGCGATATCCTCGCCCGCGCCACCAACGACCTGAACGCGGTTCGCATGATGCTGGGACCAGCCGTCATGTATTGGTTCGAGACCTCGCTGACCCTGGTGCTCGCCGTCGGCGTGATGATGTACGTGGATCCGCGGTTGACGCTGCTTGCCCTCATGCCCGCCCCGCTGGTCAGCTTCGCGGTAATCTTTTTCGGCCGCCGGATCCACGACCGGTTTGAGGCGATCCAGACCATGTTCTCCGGCATCTCCAGCCGCGTCCAGGAGAACCTGGCTGGCGTCCGCGTGGTGCGCGCGTATGCACAGGAGGAAGCTGAGATCGAGCATTTCGCGGTCTTGAATCGCGAGTACATTGGAGAGAACATCCGGCTCGCCCGCCTGTCCGGATTCTTCATGCCGCTCTTGCAGGCCCTCACAGGAATGGGCTTCATGATCGTGCTGTGGGCGGGCGGCTACCGCGTGCTGCAAGGGTCGCTTTCGATCGGCAGCTTCGTGATGTTCAACACCTACATGGGCATGCTGATCTGGCCCATGATCGCCATGGGCTGGGTGGTCAACCTGATGCAGCGGGGAACGGCGTCGCTCGGACGCATTCGCGACATTCTCGAGCAATCGCCGTCGATCACGCCCCCACTCCAACCAAAGGTATTGCCAACGCCAATCCGAGGCGAGGTTGACTTAGACGACATCGTCGTCCGCTTCGGGGACCGGACCGCGCTCAACGGCGTGAGCATGCGGATCGAGGCGGGTTCGACGGTCGCGATCGTCGGGCATACCGGCAGCGGCAAAACGACACTTGTAAATCTGATCCCCCGGTTGCTCGATCCCGAGTCCGGCGTGGTCCGCATCGATGGCGTCGACCTGCGCGACCTCGATCCCGAGCAGGTCCGCCGCGAAATCGGCTTCGTCCCTCAGGAGACGTACCTGTTCAGCGCCCTGCTCTCTGAAAACATCGCATTTGGCGTGAAAGATGCAACGCCCGAGCAGATTCTGGAGGCGGCGGAAATCGCCGGCCTCGGACCCGATCTCGCGTCGTTCCCGAACGGCCTCGACACCGTGGTCGGCGAGCGCGGCCTGACGCTATCCGGAGGCCAGAAGCAACGGACCGCCATCGCCCGCGCAGTCCTCAGAAATCCGCGCGTCCTGATCCTCGACGACGCCCTCTCCAGCGTCGACACGATGACCGAAGAGCGAATACTCCGGGCGCTCAGTGGGGTCATGCGGGGCCGGACCACCATCCTGATCTCGCATCGCGTTTCCACAGTCCGGCATGCGAGCCGTATCTTCGTGATCGAGCACGGCCGAGTGGCCGAGCAGGGTAACCACGACGAACTGGTTCTGGCGGGCGGTTATTACGCGGATCTCTATCAGAAACAACTACTTGAAGAAGAGCTCGAAGCGATTTAGGCGGAGTTCCTTGTCTTGCTGCGATTGGGCTACCGCGGACGGTGACTGCCGAGGCTGATCTCCTCCCACCCAGTGCTATACTCCGGTTCGAATGACTGATCGGATTATTTTCGCGCTGCTACTTACCGCTGGCGCAGGACTGGCAGCGGACTCGCAATGGGCCCAGTTCCGTGGACCAAACGGCTCGGGCGTAGATTCCGGCAGCGGATACCCGGTCGAGTTCTCGCCGGCCAAGAACGTGATCTGGAAGGCAGCCGCCCCCTATGGCCAGTCCTCCCCGGTGGTCTTCAACGGACGGCTCTTTCTCACCGCCAGTGAACCCGGCCACCTGCTGACACTCTGCCTCGACGCCAAGACCGGCAAGGAACTCTGGCGCCGCCAGATTCAGCGCGCCGCCTTCACCAAGACGTATAAAGCCAACGACCCCGCCTCGTCGACCCCGGTTGCCGACGCGAACGGCGTGGTCGCCTTCTTTCCCGATTTCGGCTTGGTAGCCTACGGAATCGACGGCAAAGACCGCTGGACGCTCCCGCTCGGTCCGTTCAGGAACTTCTACGGCATGAGCTCTTCGCCCATCCTTACGGGCGAAATGGTCATCTTAGTTTGCGACCAGCAGCGGAAGTCGTTCATGATCGCGGTCGATCGCAAAACCGGCAAGCAGCGCTGGAAGACGGAGCGCCCAACCGCACCCGAAGGCTGGACCAGCCCGATGGTGTTCCGGCCCTCCTCGGGACCCGCGCAGTTGATCGTACTCGGGTCGACCCGCGTTGAGGGGTTCTATCTGGAAACGGGCGAACCGCGCTGGTGGATGCCGCTCGGATCCCAAGGTGCCATTGGCACTCCCGTAGCCCACGGAGACACCGTGTTTGTTTCGACCGCGGGCACCGGCGAACCGTGGATGCCTACGTTCGACTCGCAGTTGAAAACCCTCGACAAAGATCACGACGGACGATTGTCCCGCGCCGAATTCGAGGTCGACAAGGACCTCGGCGAGCACTTCGGCTGGATCGACGGAGACAGCGACAACTTCATCACGGCCAAGGAATGGGACTATGCCCGGAGCATGGGGAAAGGCGATACTGGCGCCATCGCGATCCGCGCGGACAAGGCACAGGGCCAACTGGATCCCAAGTCGGTCGCCTGGCGCTTCAAGAAGAACCTTCCGTTCATCCCCGCCCCGCTCGTATACGGCGACGTGTTCTACATGGTCCGCGACGGAGGCATCGTCACCTCGCTCGATCCCGCAACCGGCAAATTGCTCAAGGAAGGCCGCAACCGGGAGGCCATCGGTGAATACTATGCCTCCCCCATTGCCGCCGACGGCAAGGTCTATCTGACGAACGTCGAAGGCAAGATCACCGTCCTCAAGGCAGGCGGCGACTGGCAGGTCCTGGCGACAAACAACATGGCGGAGGAAATCCACGCCACGCCGGCTCTAAGCGGCGGCCGGATCTTTGTCCGCACGCACGACAAGATTTACTGCTTCGGCGCTGCACGTTAGTAAGCCATCGCCCGCGCCATAGCCGGATGGAACCCCGACCTCCTTCGAGCCGCGACCGCAAGGGAGCGGCCCACAAAGAGGCGCGGAGCTCCGGGTCCGCGATCGTAATGTCGATCCGCGCATGCCGCCCTTTCAGACA
>JBDTTK010000391.1:0-4850 GCA_039930685.1 Bryobacteraceae bacterium
GAAAAAGGTGATCTGCTCCGTGTCGTTGCCAATCCGGTTGTAGATGGGCGGCGCCGTCTTCCCCAGGTCCGCTTCGGCGTCGTAGACGTCGCCGCGCCGCAAATCGAGTTCGGTCAACGACCGCAGCAACTCGCGCTTCTGCAAATCAGGTCCCGCCTCGAGCACGTGCGCGAACTTCCCGGCCAGCCGCGACTCGACGGCCAACCGGCCCTGAATCGCCCGCTCGCGATCCTCCGGTTTCGCGAGCAGCGGAACCCAATTGTTGTAAAGGTACCGGATGTTCTCGTCCGCTACGTTGTAGATCGCCTCACGCAGATTGCTCCGGACCCACTCGGTCTGGGGCTTGCCGATCGCCGCCAGAAGAGCATCCTCGATGAGGCCCTTCGTACCTGCCTCCGGAGTCCAGAACCAGAACTGCCAAAGCCCCTTCACCGCGTTCATGCGCACCGTCTCACTGGGATCGCCCGTTAGCTTTGCTAATGCAACCGCCAGTTCCGGCCGCTTCGCCAGTACTGAGAAGTGCGCCGCAAACACCCGCGTCGCACCCCACCGAACACGGTCGTCCGGCGACGCCAACGCCGCCACAAGCATGCTCGATTGCCTCTCCGTTTGGGACGAGTAGCTCTGCCGCATCGCCCATGCCGCTGTCCGTTGCACGAGCTTGCTTGGATCCCCGAGCGCCTTCGCGTACAGCTCTTCGCGCAATCCCAAGCGGCCGAGGGCCTCGATCGCCGCCTGACGGATCAATACTTCGGGCGATCCAGCCGCTGCCTCGATCTGCCGCAGGACGCCTGGCGGAGGCGCATCCCAAATCTGATCGAGTTGCCCGAGCAGCGTGACCGGATCGTCCGCCAACCTCGCAATCGGAGGAGAATTCCATCCCTTCGTTCTTCCAGCCAACGGAAAGTAGGAACTCAACGCCAGCACTGCCATCTGCGTTTCCCGGAACGGCGTCCGGAAGTTCTCGAACGACTGCAGCGGGTCCATCCATCCGCCGAACGCCTGCTGCCGCCCCATCAGATACGCGATGCTCTTCGCGACGTGCGGTTCGGCCGCGGGAATCCCCGCCGCGTGCAGCGCCCACAGCGCATGCCCCGTTTGAAACTCGGCCTCCGGCTGCTTCGGATCGAATCGCATGGACCACTGCCCGTCCTCGCGCTGCAGCGAGAGAATGCGTTCGGCGTTCGCCGCGATCTGCGACCCATACTTCTGCCGGTCAATGTCTGCCAGTGCGAGTGTTTGATAGCAGAGGTCGATCAGGTTCTTGACTTCGCCTTTTGCGATCAGACTACCCATGCGCGGATCTTTCGTCACGGTCCACGCGTACCAGGCGACTTCGTGCGCGCTGACCAGCGGCGTATTGCCGTTGGTCTCGTCCGGCGGAAGCTTGTCGCGCCCGGCGTAGTACAGCTCCAGATACTTCTTGACGCCCTCGTGGTACGACGGCCGCCGCGCCCTCGACACCTCCGTCTCATACACGTCCATCAGATGCGCCATGCGCCCCAGCACGTTGGCCGGAGCCGAAATCACCCGCGACCACACCGCACCCTGCTCCTCGAATCCATAGAACGGACGCGGATTGTTGTAAACCCGCTCGGCGAGAAACTGCAGTTGCTGGCGCGCCTCCACCGGATAGCCGTTCCGCGATGCATAGATCTGCGCCCGCAGCGGAAAGTGCGTCGCGTGGCAGCCCACGCAGAGCGAGGTCTCCTGATGCACGCCCGCCACGCGATCGAGCACCGCGCCCCGGCGAGGCGTGTTCGCATGCCAGGACTCGCCCGCCGACAGAATGTAGTCGAGCGCCGTGCGGACCGCAATCCTCGGGTCGCTGTACGGCGGCGGATCCATTTCCCGCGTGCGCAGCTTGTATTCGGGGTGCGCCGCGTGCACGGCAACATAGTAGGTGCCTTTATCCGCAAGCACGCGTGGTGTAAATTTGTTGCCCGGCAGCGCCTGCGCCTCATGAGGCAGCCCCACCGGATCCTCGCCTTCGAAGTACTCGCGCAACGCGCCGTTGACGGCGCGATACACCGAGACGTTGACCGGAATCTGATCTCGCTCCATCAACTCCACTTCAAAGAAGACCAACTTCGGAGTCGGCGACGCGAACTCGAACTTGTACCAATCGATCCCCGCACCGCCCGGCGGTTCCGCTTCCGCTCCGCGCCCAGGCTGCGAAGCGCCCTTCGTGGACGAGGCGCCCAGAGACGAGCCGTCGGCGAACAGCGTCCGCCGCGGCGTCCCGCGCAACGGAATGTATTCCTGATCGTCGCCCGCGGCGAAGACCGTCGTCCCCAAGCGGATCGCCATCGCGTCCTGCCATCGATGGTTCCCTCCGCTCTTCACGAGATCCGTTGCGGGCCACCGGTTAATTTGAAGTTGATAGTCGCCCGCCGCCTGCGCCGCCGTCACGCGCACACTTGCTTCGCCTGACGCTGGAACGCGAAACAGCGTATACCAATCCGGGTCGCCTGCGTGGAGCGTCTTATTCGCGATCAGGACGCCGCCCTGCATCAACGCGACGTCGATTCGCGCGTCGGGCGGCAGTCCGCGCAACGATCGGATGGAGTAAAGGAGGCTGTAGGGAGATCCGGGAATCAGTCTCGGAATCGCGATCATCTCGGTACGAATCGCACTTGTTTTCGAAAGGATCGTCTCAATTGAAGCTGCCGTTGCCCCGAAGGGAACCAGCAACGAAAGGCACGCTGCTGGTGCGAGCACCAAACCACCATTCCGGATCGCGGCCCGGAGTCCGCGACTCGAATTCCAACTCTTACCTGACAGCACGGTCACATTGTAATGCCTGGGGCCGCTTCAACCCGCGCCTATTGCACCCAAAGCGTCACGCCCGCCGGGCTTTGCGCCTCGCCGGACGTCAGGACAACCGGCAGGGCGCCCGGCGGGTAGAAGCCGTTCGGCACGCGCGCGTTGATCTGAAGAATCGCCGGCGCGCCGGGTGCCTTCCCGCAATAGAGGATCTCCGCGGAGAGGCCGTTGATCGTAAGCCGCGGAAGACTCAGCGGCGCGCCGGATTCGTCCAGCCGGCCGAGCCCCGTCGCATAGAACGAAACGATGGCGTTTCGGAACGCCCCGTTCGCCACCGTATTGAGTGAACCATCCGCGTTGAGCGCCGCTGCCTGCTGTCCGCCGGGTTGCGTGAAGATCGCCGGCGCCGCCGGAATGAGAGCCAGTGTGACGCGCCCAAGCGTCGTGGATGCGGATTGGGCTTCGATCGTCACCGTGTCGCCGGTCTGCTCGTTCGGGATGACGATCCACGAATCCGCTCCGCGCAGGACCGGCGTCGGGACGCCGTTTAGTGTCACGGTTGCATCCGCGGGGAGGCCGGGGACGGCGAGCAACTCCGATGGCGCGATTGGTCCGGCAGCAAGACTCGCGGCATTGAGCACTGTCAGCGAGCGGATCGCCTCGAAGTCGCCTCCGGGGAGTCCGGGGAGGAGTTCGCGCACGCGATGATTGTCCGAATCGGCGATGTGCACGGAATCGTCGGGACCCGCGAGGACGTCGAACGGCCCATTTAGATTAGCGTCGAGCGCCGCGCCGCCGTCGCCGCTGTAACCCGAGATGGCGAGTCCGGCGATGTTGAAGGCCCGGCCTTCGCCGGACGTGATGCGGCGGACGCGATGGTTCCCGGTGTCGGCGACGAGGATGTCCCCATTGGCGGCGACCGAGACTCCGCGCGGAGCGTTCAGAAGCGGATCGTCGGCAGGCCAGATATTCAGCTTGCCTGCCGCAGTGAGGATGCGGAGCCTGGTGTCGGCAGTCGCGATATAGAGGTTGCCGTCCGGATCGAAGGCGAGTCCGCGAGGCTGGACCAGTCCCGAGGCGATGGTGCGGATGACTCCGTTTCGCACTTGCCGGATCCGTCCGTTCCCGGTATCGGCGATGTAAGCGGAGCCGTCCGGCGCAAGCGCAATGTTGCCTGGCGAATCGAGTTGCGAGAGAGTCGCAAGTCCGGAGTCGCCTGCGAATCCACGAATGCCAGTGCCGGCGAGAGTCGTCACCGTAGCGGTGCCCCGCGTGTCGAACGAGACGAGTTGAACGCGGTGGTTCAGCGTGTCGGCAACATACACATGCGCGCCGGACGCATCCGCCGCGACGCCCGAAGGCCCGTTGAGCGATCCGGCGGCGAGAGTCATGATGATGCCTCCCGGCGTGATCTTGCGGATACGGTTGTTGGCCGTGTCGGCAATGTAGAGATTGCCGGATGCGTCTCGCGCCAATCCCGATGGACGCCGGAGCCGTGCATCCATTGCGAGTCCGTTGTCGCCGGCCGCCGGATCGCCGCCGCCCGCGATCGGCGTCAGGAGCCCGCTAACGGACCGCCTCTGGATGGTGCCGCCCGACGCGAGGTAGAGCACGCCATTCGGCATCGCGGCGACGTCGCGCGCCACGATCTCGAGTCCGCCGACGGCTCCTGAAGGCTGAATGCGGAGGACCTGTCCGCCGCCCGCGTCGGCGACATAGAGGTTGCCGGCCGCGTCGAAGCTGAGTCCGGTCGGCGCGGCGGGGCGCGCCACGGTCCGCATGGTGTCGTTCTGCAGGCGCTTGACGGCGCGGTTTTGGCTGTCGCAGATATAGAGTCCGCCGAAGGCGTCGTAGGCGAGCGCGGTCGGATACGCAAGCGAAGCCTGGCGCGCGGGCACGCCATCCGGCGAGTCGCCCGCGTGTCCGTTGCCGGCAACGATGGTGAGGACGCCATAGGCATTCACCTTGTAGATGCGGTGGCCGGAGAAGTCGGAGAAGAGGACGGCGAGCTCGCCGTCGATCACCATGTTGCGCGGCGCGCCAAAGGCGGCGTCGCGCGCCTGCATCCCGTCGGCGGGAGCCGT
>JBDTTK010000392.1:0-4838 GCA_039930685.1 Bryobacteraceae bacterium
CCCCAGCCGCCCCGTTTTTTTGGTCTTCGCCTCCTCTTTTCTTCCCCACCCGCATGGCTGTGTCACACTGAAGGTTCAGCATGAAACAACGAATTCGGTCCACTACCATACTGTGCGTGCGCAGGGATGGGAAGGTGGTGATGGCTGGCGATGGCCAAGTCACGCATGGCAGTGAAGTTCTGAAAGCCTCGGCGAAGAAATTGCGCCGGCTCTACAACAGCAAAATCATCTCCGGATTTGCCGGCTCCACGGCGGACGCCTTCGCCCTGTTTACGCGCTTTGAAGCCAAGCTCGAGCAGCACAACGGCAATCTCCCGCGCGCCGCCGTCGAACTCGCCAAGGACTGGCGGACCGACCGCGTGTTGCGCCACCTCGAAGCATTGCTCCTCGTTGCCGACACCGCCAACACGTTTATCGTCAGCGGCAACGGTGACGTCATCGAACCGGACGACCAGATTGCCGCGATTGGGTCCGGCGGTCCGTTTGCGAAAGCGGCAGCAACAGCTTTGATGGAAAATACCAAGCTTTCGGCACGCGAGATCGTTGAAAAATCGATGCACATAGCCGGCAAGATCTGTATCTATACTAACGAGAGCATTGTGTATGAGGAACTCGCCTGATGGTGATTTACTTGCCCCAAGCATCCGGCGACGGTCCTCTGCTCGATGAACTGACCCCGCGCGAAATCGTTCGCGAACTCGACAAATACGTCGTCGGCCAGGCAGACGCCAAGCGTGCCGTCGCGATCGCCTTGCGGAACCGTATCCGCCGCCAGAAGCTCGAACCCGAGATGGCCGAAGAGGTGATGCCCAAGAACATCCTCATGATTGGGCCCACCGGCGTCGGCAAGACGGAACTCGCACGCCGCCTCGCCAAGCTCTCGAACTCGCCGTTCCTCAAGATCGAAGCCAGCAAGTTCACCGAAGTCGGCTACGTCGGCCGCGATGTCGAATCCATGATCCGTGACCTCGTCGACACGTCAATCGACCTGGTTCGCGACGAGCGCCTCGACGAAGTCGCCGAGCGCGCCGAGAAGAACGCCGAAGAGCGCCTGCTGGACCTCCTCATGCCCGCGGCTCCGGAACCGGCCGAAAGCGCCGAGCGGACGCGCGAAAAGCTCCGCGAGCGATTGCTCTCCGGCAAACTCGACGACCGCCTGGTCGAGATCGACGTGAAGGAACGCGGACCGTCGTTCGAAGTCACCACCAACACGGGCGTCGAAGAGATGGACATCAACCTCAAGGACATGCTTCCGGGCCTGTTCGGAGGCCGCACCAAGAAGCGCAAAATGCGCGTCTCGGAAGCGCTCGACTACCTTGTGCAGGAGGAGGAGCAAAAGCTGGTCGACATGGACCAGGTGACGCGGATGGCGCTTGACCGCGTCGAGCGCAGCGGCATCATCTTCCTCGACGAAATCGACAAGATCGCCGGCCGCGAAGGCGGCCACGGACCCGACGTCAGCCGCGAAGGCGTGCAGCGCGACATCCTGCCGATCGTCGAAGGAACCACGGTGAACACGCGCCACGGCTTCGTGCGGACCGACCATATCCTCTTCATCGCGGCCGGCGCATTCCACGTCTCGAAGCCGTCGGATCTCATTCCGGAACTGCAGGGCCGCTTCCCCATCCGCGTCGAACTGAAGTCGCTGAACGAAGACGACTTCATCCGCATCCTGCGCGAACCGAAGAATGCGCTCATCAAGCAGTACACGGCGCTGATGGAAACCGAAGGCATCAAGCTTTCCTTCACCGAAGACGCCCTGCGCGAGATCGCGTCGTTCGCTACCCGCGTGAACGAGACCGCCGAGAACATCGGTGCCCGGCGTCTGCATACGATGCTCGAAAAGCTTCTCGAAGAGATTTCCTTTGACGGCCCCGATCTCAAGAAAAAAACCGTCAAGATCGACGCCGTGTACGTCCGCAAACAGCTTGCCAGCATCGTAAAGGACGAGGACCTCAGCAAGTACATCCTGTGATGAGACTCCGGACTCTGGCCACCCCCTTTCTGGCGATCCTCATGCTCTCTGGCTGCGGGTACATCGGCGAACCGCTGCCGCCCGCGCTCAACATTCCGGTGGCCATCACCGACCTCCGTGCGCTCGAGTATGGCGACCACCTGCTGGTCGAATTCACCGCTCCGGCTTTGAGCACCGAAGGCCTCGGCCTCACGGCCCTGCGCGGCGTCGAACTGCGCGTCGGACCGACGGAGCCCAACTTCAACCTCGACCGCTGGGCGCCCGGCGCGCGCCGCATTGACGCCGAAGTCTTGAAGCCAGGCGCCGTCAGCAAAGAAATCCCGATCCGCGAATTCGTTGGCAAGGAATTGGTGGTCGCCGCCCGCGCCATCGGCCCCAAAGGGCGCACCGGCGCCTGGTCGAATCTGGCTGTCGTCGCGATCGTCAATCCTCTCGAGAAGCCGCGCGATCTCAAGGCCGTCGCCTCCGCCGACGGCGTTCAGCTTTCCTGGGCCGGTTCGCATACGAAGTTCCGGATCTATCGCGGCACACGCGACGAAGAGCCTGCGCCGATCGCCGAATCCGCCGCTGCGGCTTACGCCGACACTTCCGCGCAATTCGAAACGCCGTACCGCTATTTCGTCCAGGCCATTCAGGAAAAAGCCGAGAGCGAAGTGTCCGATTCCGTCCGCTTGACGCCGGAAGACAAGTTCCCGCCTGCCGTACCTGCGGGTCTCGCCGCCATCACCGGACCAGATTCCATCGAACTCACCTGGGAGCGCAATACCGAACCCGATTTCCGCGCGTACCGCATCTATCGCGCGCCGGAGGGCGGCGTGTTCACCCAGATCGCGGCGAGCGTCGACACACCGAATTACAGCGACAAGACCGTCGAGCCCAAGAAGAAATACCGCTACACCGTTACCTCGTTTGACCTCAAGGGAAACGAAAGCCGTCCCTCCGCTGAAGTTGAAGTCCTTGCTCCGGAGAAACCATGAAGCGCATCCGCTTTACCCGCAATCGCGACTTGCCATCGACCACGCCTGACACGGCGGACGTCGAATACGCCGACGCGTCGGCCGTCGATCTCTCCACGGTCCGCCTGCTTCCGCCATGCGCGCCCACGAAGATCGTCTGCGTCGGCCGCAACTACGCCGAACACGCCAAGGAACTCGGCAATGAAGCACCCACCGAACCGCTGATCTTTTTGAAGCCGCCCTCAACGCTGATCGCGTCCGGCGACATCATCGTCTACCCCAAGCTGTCGCAGCGCGTCGATTGGGAAGGCGAACTGGGTGTCATTATCGGCAAGCGCGGGCGCAACATCCGCGCCGAAGACGCCGGCACCCACATCGCCGGATACACCTGCGTCAACGACGTCACCGCGCGCGACCTCCAGAAAAAAGACGGCCAGTGGACCCGCGGCAAAGGCTTCGACACGTTCTGCGCGGCGGGACCATGGATGGTGACGCCGGATGCGGTCGACGTGAATACGCTGCGCGTGCGGACCGTCGTCGACGGGCAGGTGAAACAGGACGCGCCCGTCACCGACATGATCTTTTCGATCGCCGACGTGATCGCATACGTAAGCGCGTTCATGACGCTCGAACCCGGCGACCTGATCGCCACCGGAACGCCTCCAGGCGTCGGGCCGGTATTAGCTGGCTCTACGATCCGCATCGAGATTGAAGGAATCGGGGTTCTTGAGAACCCCGTGATTGCTGAGGCCTAATTATGAAAATCTTTCTCGATACCGCGAATCTCGATGAACTGAAAAAGAGCGCCGCCCTGTTCGATCACCCGCTGACCGACAAAGGCCTCGCGCAGTTCCTGAAGGACCACGCCAAAGTCTTCGCCGGCCAGTCGTAGCGATTTCGAGCAATGCCCGCCGAAGCCCAACTGATTGCGCTCGCCGCCGTCGCGGTTCTGCTGATCGCCATCGGCATATGGGTGCTGCTGCGCGTGAAGAACAATCCGGAGCGCAAAGAGCGCCGCCGCCGGATTCATGTAAACGGCCTCGGGCGGCTGGGCGACGCGACGATTACCGAAGTCTCCGCCGATTCGATCTTCTATTCGTACTCGATCGGCGGAGTCGCCTACACCGCCTCGCAGGACATCGGCGCGCTCCACGCCCACCTGCCTGCCGACCATGAGCGGCTGATCGGCCACGCGTTCATGAAGTACGCCCCGCGCAATCCAGCGAACTCCATCATCGTGTGCGAAGAGTGGTCCGGGATCCGCGCCCCCTCCCCGCGCTCCGAGCCGAATACGGGCCAGGAAATTTCCGAGCAAACCGCCGCGCCGTAACTCGCCCGCGACCCCGGTCCCATTCGAACCCTGTCGCCCGAAAGGCGAAACGCCCCACGGATCCGAAGATCTCGGGGCGTTTCGCACTTCAGATGAGCCCGTTCCTTAGAAGCTCACCTTCAACCCAAACTGGATCACGCGCGCCGACTCGCCCGTCTGGATGATCGTCTGCGTCGATGGCGGAGCCACCGTCGCGCAGCACGCCGAACCGAACAGCGTCGACCGGATGCTCGGCGAGCCGGTGCTCGCGCTCACCGGCTGGTCGAAGTTCGCGTGGTTCAGCGCATTGAACGCCTCCGCCCGGAACTGCACCTTCATGCGCTCGGTGACATCGAACTTCTTGGTCAATCCGAGGTCGAGGTTGAAGTAACCCGGTCCGCGGAAGATATTGCGGCCAAGTCCATCGCCGCCCGCCTGCGGAATCGCAAACTGGCTCGCATTCGCAAACAGCAGCGGTCCAACGAAGCCCTGCACCTCCTGCAATTTCGCGGTCGGCAGCGAAGTGACGCCCGGAGCGAGATCCGCGCGCGATTCGTGCGAGAAGTTCGACGTGCGGGTTCCGCTGCGGACCGTGAAC
>JBDTTK010000393.1:0-4834 GCA_039930685.1 Bryobacteraceae bacterium
GCGGTTTCTGCCAATCCTTCTTTCAGTGGTACAACCACCAGCATCATCATTCCGGGCTCGGGTTAATGACGCCGGCCATGGTCCATCACGGCCGAGCGGCCCACATCCTGGCCCATCGGCAGGTCGTGCTCGACGCCGCCTACTCGGCTCATCCAGAGCGCTTTGTCCGGAAACCACCCAAGCCGCCGGAACTGCCTTCGCAGGTCTGGATAAACCGGCCGTCTCCCAAGGAAAATACTCCTTAAACTCTTACGCCCGGTGTCTCATTCTTGTTGACACGCACCGGATCGCGATACTGGTTCGCGTGAATCTCTTCGCGCTTGAGCGTCTTCATGAAGCTCTCGCAGCCGTTGTCGTAAGGATTCGCCGGCCGGCTCATGCTCGGAATCATGAGGTTTTTTCTTAGCCTGGCGAGGTAGCTGCCGGATGCGTACTGCACGCCGCGGTCGGAATGATGGACCACTCCAGGCGGCGGCTTGCGATCCGCGATCGCCTTGTCCAGCGCCGCCAGGGGCAGGGTCGCCGCCAGACTCCGGCCCAACTCCCAGCCAATCACTTTGCGCGAGAATGCGTCGAGAATCACCGCCAGATACACCCACTCCTCACGCAGCCGGATGTAGGTGATGTCGGCCATCCAAAGCTGATCGATGCCGGTGAGTTTCATGCGGCTGGCCAGATTGAGATAGACCTCCAAGTCGTGCTTGGAATCGGTGGTAATCACGAACGCCTTGGGTTGAACGGCGAGCAAGTTGTCCACGCGCATCAGGCGTTGGACCCGCTTTCGGTTCACCGGCAAGCCGCCGAGACGTAATTGTTTGGAGACGCGGCGGAAGCCATAGCGGCGCTTGTGTTGCGTGAAGATGGCGTGGATCTTGGAACGCAATTCCATCTCTTCTTCCACCGGTTCGTGCACCGCCAGCGAGCGGTAAAAGCTCGCGCGGCTCACACCGGCCAACTGGCACATCCGCTCGATGCTGAGATTGCCTTGCATACGCATCAACTCCCGGACTTGGTCGAAGATGCCGTCACGCAAGCTTTGAAATTGCTCTGGCGTCGGGCCTCGACCTTTTGCAAGGCACCTTTGAAAAAATCGGCTTCCAGCGTTTTGTCGGCGACCAACCGCTTGAGTTGCTCGACCTGGAGCCGGAGCGCGAACTCCTTACCGATCTCCGGCGCCGGCTGGTCTTCGCTATTCCGCACCAACTCATCCCGCCATTTGTAAAGCAACCGCCGGTGTACGCCCAATTACTGAGCAAGTCTGGTGACATTGGAGCAGTTCTTCAACCGCTCCAAACACGTATTCCGGAAGTCGTCCGGATATCGATCAATCGCTCGCTTCTTCTTCACTCGCAGTGCCTTTCCCTGCAAAAGTGTGCCAATCGCGAGTGTCTCAAGTTTGGGGGTCACTCCAAGAGTGACGTTGGCCCACTTTCGCCTCCGACTTCCGCCTCCGACTTCGGCCAATGGTTTACGACGCCGACTTTCGTCCGCTGCTTCCACGCAGACTCGATGACGGGAACGCCATCTCGTCTTCGGCAGCGGACTCCGTGCGCGCTCTTAGCGAGTCCGTTCAAGAACCCGGGTCAATGCACGCCGTCGTAGAAGAACTGCTCGCGCGTGATCTTGTCGTCCTTGACGGTATAGACGGCCACTTCTTCGCGCGTCGTGCGCTGACCGGTGTCGTTGGGCGTGATATCCAGGGTAAAGAAGACAACGAACTGGTCCGGGTTGGCGCCGTTGAAAAATGGCCCGGCCACGGTCTCACCGTTAAAGGCTTTGTCTGAAACCCAGTCCTCGGATTTCTTGATCACCGGACCCTGGCCGGCGGTCTCAGCGCCGTCGCCTTCCACAGAAACAATGTCGGGCGCGTACAAGGTGCGCATGACGTCGAAGTTCTTGCCCTGACGGCACAACTCCACAAACTTGTCAGCAACGGTTCTAACGCTCATTGTGGACTCCAATCGTTGATGTCATTGGCGCGCGCAAGCGGGTAGACGATCACGCAAGGGCGGGCACTGCGTCTGTGATGCTCACACAGCGGAATTAGGTTCGATTCTCTCCCGGCATCCTGGGCAAGTCGCTTGGCACCGCCACTACGGAGTAGACCCGCGAGCACGGTGAGCGTTTCCGAATAACCGGGGTGCGTCCGGCTTCGACGTATCGGCGAAACGAGACGAAGAGCTCGTAACATCGTTTCGTTGCCGTTCGATACCAGTTATGGGCGGGCGAATCTCTGTTCCACCGCGGCCAGGTGCTGTCGGGCCTGGACGTGGTTCGGGTTGATCCGAAGGGCAGCCTGGAATTCGGCGCGGGCTTCGGAGAAGCGCCCGAGGTTGAAGTAAGCGGTGCCCAGGAAGTCGTGGGCGGTTTCGTTGTTTGGATTGATCTTTAACGCGGATTGGAGCAGGGTCACGGCGCCGGCATCGTCGGCGTAGCGCGCCAGGCGGATCGCGCCTCCGTACACGAGAGGCCAGTCACCCTGGGGATTGACGCGCGCGGCAGCGTCCAGATGCGCCGAGGCCTTGTCGAAGTCACCCAGGCGCAGAAATAAGGCAGCCACATTGATGTGGATGCGATAGACGTCGTAGGGCACCTGGTTGTACTTGCCTTCGCTGAGTATCTTGAGGGCCTGGTTGAAATGCAGGATCGCATTCCGGTCGTCTTTGCGGTCCTCCAGAATCTTGGCGAGCTCGACGTGGAAGTCGCCGGCGTCCGGTTCGCGTTCGAGGGTCGTCGTGTAGAGGCGCTGGGCCGAGGACCAGTCCTGATTTCGGACGATCGTGGCGAGCGTAAAGAGTCCAGCAAGGGCCCAGGCGGCCCAAATCCAGTGTTGGCTCTTGCTCCGCCGGATCAGAATGAGCCCAACCACGATGGGCGCCAGACTTGGTATGTAGAGATACCGCTCGGACATCAGTGCAGCGCTAATTCCCCGGAGGTTGAACATCGGAATGAGCATGAGGGCAAAGGCGGCGAGCCAGAAGATTCCTTCTGGGACGCGCTGCCGATGCTTCCAGGCGAGTCCGACGATGGCCGCGATGATCCCGAGGCTGGCCAACGTTGAGCCGATGCGATCCCCGAAGTGCAGCGGAAGCATGTGATAGGCAATCAACGGATAAGGCACAAGCACGAGCCGGATGTATTGTCCGAAGGCCTGCACGCCGAGGGTCAACCAATCGAACGTGCTTGCGGTTGCCTGGCCCAGATGGACGGAGCGCAGCCCAAGGAAGCCGAGCGCGTGAATCCGCATCGCGAGGTAGATCGCTGCGAACACGCCGTGGGGGATCAGGAGCGCGAAGCGGCGCGCCAGCGGCAGTTGCCGACCTTCCGGCCGGAAGGTGATCAGGAACAAGACGGCGGGGAGCGTGACCGCCATTTCCTTCGAGAGAAGCGCTAGAAAGAACAGAAAGGCGGAGGCGAAAAGCCAGACGCGGCGCGCGCCGGAATCCGACTTGAGAAAGGCCCACAGCGCGGCGAAGTAGAACAACCCGCAAGCGACTTCGGGAACGGCTGCGATCCACGACACGGCTTCCGTATGGATGGGATGCGCGGCAAAGAGAGCCGCACCAAGCAAGGGCAGTAACCCCACGAATCCAAGCTCGAGGCAGACCGCGTAGACGGCGACGCTCGCGAGAGTGTGGAGGATCAGGCTGGTGACGTGATACGGAACGGGCGAGAGGCCGCCGACGGCGTAACCAAGAATGTATGCGACAGTCTGAAGCGGGCGGTAGAAGTTGGACTGGTTCGGCGCACCTGGATCGAGAAATGCCCAGACCGCCTGGGTAAAGGCAGATGGGATATTCGAAAGATCGCGGATAACGGGGTTCTGCGCGATCTGGACCTCGTCATCCCAGACCAGTTCTCCGGATAAGGAGTTGCCGTAAGCGAGGATGCAAATGAGGATGATGGCGGCAAAGTGCCAGGCTGGAATACGCTTCATCAATCGGATTCAACATCGCGATCTTAGCATGGGGAGTCGACATACCTGTCCGGCGAACCGGATCAACGCGCCTCAGCGTGAAGACAAGTAAGGACGCGGGAGTTGCAGCAATTTGGATGACGGCTCCCGAGACTCTGATTGATCGTGCTGCGCGCTTTCCTGAGCAGGGGCGGAGGACTCGTACCATAAGGGGATGTGGATCCGACTCAGCTCGCGCCGGTCCTGGGTGCTCTGCATCGCAGGCATTGTCGCGATGGGGATCCTCTCGCGAGTCGTTCATACAGGACTGTTGGTTTTTGACAAGTATCTGGGCGACGCCTTGTACGCGGCGATGGTTTATGGGATTTTGCGGCTGTTTTTGACGCCTGCCGTGTCGGCCGTGAGCGCGAGCGTTCTCATGATCGCGATCGAGTCGTTTCAACTGACGATGATTCCGGCCCGCTTGCTTGCGAGCGAGCACTGGGTGACGAGGATGTGTGCCCGGCTGATGGGTGTCGAGTTCAGCTTCCTGGATCTGCTTGCATACGGCGTGGGTATTGGGTGCATCTACCTGGTGGATTCCTCCCAGCGCAGGCAGTGATTCATTTGGGTTTCGGCGATGCACTTGTGCCATGGCCAGCGTCCGGGATGGCTTGTTGGGCGAGCGCTTTGAGTGCGGCGAGGCTCGGAGAGGTCGTGTGCGATCCGGGGACGACGCGCGAGTCAGGGTGGATCGTTCCGAGCATCTCGGTGAGCGCCGCGCTCGGCGGAAGACCGCGCTTCTTGAAGTCGCGCAGGATTCGCAGCCAGAAGGCGGCGAGGTTTTGCGCCGCGGGACTGGCGGCGGCATGAGGACACCAGCCGGCTGCGTCGTCCTCATCGTTAACGTAGATGTAGCCCATCACCTCGCCAACCGTG
>JBDTTK010000394.1:0-4828 GCA_039930685.1 Bryobacteraceae bacterium
GATCGAAGTAGATCGCGTAGCCATACAACACGGCATTGAAGTTGTGGACGCTCACATAGCTGTAGAAGCGATAGTCCGCGAAGGCTCCTTAACCCTGATGCCAGTGCGCCGAATCGCCGCCGCGCTCGAACAATTCCACCGGACCATGCCCCTTCACGTATCCACGTGACTGCAGGCCGGGCTTGCCCGTCACTTCCTGGAGGCGCCGCAACCCGAGGAGAATATCGTTTCCGTGCCGGCGGACCTGCGGGTCGCGCGTCACTACATACTGATACGCCACTCCGGCGAGATAGCGTCCGTCGGGCAGGTTTCACAAGCCGTGAATGAATCCGAAAACCTGTTCGGAGACGCCGCGCTGCGGACGGCGGTCCGAGAGCAAGGATGATGTACGGAAACATGTACGGAAGCATGGCGTATACCCACGGCTGCGAAGCTGTTTTCAGGAGTGATCAGGGTGAATCAGCCGAAGCATCATCACCCTGTCTTCACAGCAACGTGGAGTAACTGTTAGCAACGCTAATCAGGGCACCCCGATATTTCACACGCAGGAGGTCCGGGGTTCGAGTCCCTGCGCGCCCACCATCCCACCCGATAACTTGCCGTCTGCAGTATTCAATTCGTGTCACGCAAAGGTGCGTTTGAATTGAAAGCAAGGCATGCGCCAAGAGTGACGGACACAAAGGTCTTATTGGGATCCTCGGCGGCCAGCCCATAGGGGAGTCCGGTGGGGCCGTGGAGCAGGTCGAAAGCGCGCGGGTCGTGCCACGACTATCATGGGTGCTGCAAATGGAGTCGGCGAACGTCTCTGACGTGCGAATCAAGTGATTGCCGACTTTCCGGGTGCAGTGATCGTGGTGTTAGGAGGTCTCGTGACTCGACGGATGATTCGTGCGGTTTGCTCGGTAACGGCGTATGTGGCGGCCTTTTCGACCGCCGGTGCGCAGACTCCATCAGGAGCGTCTGCTCCAAACCGGCAGGCCTCCGGCGAAATTCGGCTCATCATTCAAGGTGACGATATGGGCGCCGGGCACGGAATCAACTCTGGCACCATCCACGCCTATAAGGAAGGCATCCTGCGCGCGACCAACGTTCTGATGCCGACGCCCTGGGTCCCTGAAGCGGCGCGTCTCTTAAAGGAGAACCCCGGGTTGGACGTGGGCGTTCACCTCACGATCACAAGCGAATGGGCCAATATCCGATGGAGTCCACTGAGTGTTGTTCCGTCGCTCGTAGATGAGAACGGATATCTGTTTCGCTTTGTCCAGCCGAGATCGTATGACCAAGGGGCGAGCCTCGCCGAACATCGCCCGCTTGCCGCCGACGTGGAAAAAGAATTGCGGGCGCAACTGGAGATGGCGAAGAGGGTGATTCCCCAGGCGACGTATGCGTCCACGCACATGGGCTTCGGCATGCTCTCGCCCGACGTTGCTCAGATCGTCAAGAAGCTCGCGGCGGAATATCATTTGTTGACGGCGGGACCGGGACTAGGCATCCAGCCGCTGGGTGGAGTCTGGGCGCCGACCGATCCCGGAGACGTGCGGGCGCGAAAGCTAGCAGCGAAACTGACCGGCTTGGGACCCGGCACATGGCTGATGGTCGATCACGCGGCCCTGGATACGGATGAGATTCGCGCTTTCGGGAATAACGGTTCAGGCGTCAATGTCGCAGTCGACCGGGCGGGCGTTGTAAAAGCCTGGACGGATCCCGCTGTCCTCGATGTTGTGAAGAAGCGTGGTATTCGGCTGACAAACTACCGCGAGCTGTTGGCGGCGCAAGAGCCGCCTACGGCGAAGTGACCAGAGGAAGGAGCCGTCGGCACTACCGTCGCGAGCCACTCTTCGATCTGCGAGGCTCGTGGAAATTCTTTCCGTGCTCCGATTGACAAGGAGGCGCTGCTTCGATTGATCCGATTGTGATATATGAAATACTATCTGGCAGGTGACCCGGCGAAGTAGGCACGAACAGCTAGGCCGCCCACGTCCGACTGAACAATTATGAGCGAGAACATCGAGTCGGCAATCTTGGAAGCTAGTCCTCCGGCTGCGATGCCCGGCGGCTCGAGCTCGCCGTGGTTCGCTTTCTCGACGCCGGATGGGGTGGGCCGCGGCTGGCTCCTCCTGCTGTTGTTCTTTTCGATTTTCGTGAATCTCGTCGATCGCCAGGTGCTATCGGTCCTCGCACCGATCATCCGTGACGAACTCCACTTGTCGAACGCACAATACTCCTATGTGATCGCGAGTTTCCTTTTCGGCCTGACGCTCGCGCAGATTCCATCGGGAATGCTGATTGACCGCCGCGGGCCTCGCTTTGGACTCGCCGTGATCATGGTTTGGTGGTCGATCGCCAACGGCTTGCACTCGATCGCGCGGTCGACGCTCGACCTTTGCGGATTTCGCTTCCTGATGGGAGTCGGCGAGGCGGGTAACTACTCGGGCGGAATCAAAGTGATTTCGCAACGGTTCCCGCCGCAGGAACGCGCACTTGCCGGCGGCATCTTCAACAGTGGAACGGTGCTGGGATCTTTTCTCGCGCCTCCGGCAATCGTCTTTGTCGCGTCGAGGTTCGGATGGCGGATGGCATTCATCATTCCGAGCGTGCTTGGTCTGGTGTGGCTGATTCCGTGGCTACTGGTGTACCGCGACCGGCAGAAGGCAACCGTTCAGCGGTCCGTTCAACGATTGCTCCCGCTGCTCGCAATGCGCGTGGTTTGGGGCGCGCTGCTGATGCGCGCCCTGAGCGGTCCGGTGATGCACTTCTATTGGTATTGGCTGCCCGAATATCTCAAGCGCGAACGCCACTTCAGTATGGAAGCCATCGGTTGGCTTTCGGGCGTGCCCTTCCTGTTTGCCGGACTGGGCAACATCGCCGGCGGATGGTTTTCGGGACAACTCATGGCGCGCGGTTGGAGCGCGGACCGCGCACGCAAGCTCTCGTTTCGTTTAGGCGCGGCCCTTTGCGGATGCAGCGTTCTGGTTCCATTCGCGCCCGGGGAGATCCTGCCGGTCGCGATGATCTGCGTGGCTGTGTTCGGACTCAGCGGTTTTGTCGCGACGCACATCGGCATGCTCACCGACCTGTTCCCGAGCGGTGTGCTGGCGCGTGTGGCGGGCGTCACAGGCGTCGGCGAAGGCTGCGTCAACATGGCGGTCACGCTCGCCACGGGTGCGCTGATCGACAATTTTTCGTACCTTCCGGTCTTCATCGCCGCGGGATGCCTGCCGGCACTCGCCGCTTCGATGCTGTTCGTCTTCATCCGAAAGATTGAGCCGGTGCCGCAAGCGGCGTTCGAGCAATAGGCGCGCAGCGGAACTCGTCGATGCGTTCATCTCTTCGTCCACTTCGAATCGCAATGATCGGCCAGGGTTTCATGGGCCGCGCCCATTCGAACGCCTTTCATCAGGTGTCTCATTTCTTCGACCTGCCGTTTCGTCTGGAGCGAAAACTCCTCTGTGGGCGGAATGAACGCGAGTTGGCCGCGACGGCCGACACCTGGGGCTGGGCGGAAACCAGCCTCGATTGGGAATCCGCCGTCGAGCGGCCCGACATCGACGTTGTCGACATTGCCGCACCGAACGACATGCATGCGCCGATTGCCATTCGTGCCGCCGAAGCGGGCAAGATGGTGTGGTGCGAGAAACCGCTCTCGCTCGACGCGCGTGAGGGATTGCGGATGGCGGACGCGGCGCGCGGCGTTCCGAATATGGTGTGGTACAACTACCGTCGCGTCCCCGCGTTGGCCTACGCGAAGCAGCTTGTGAGTGAGGGCCGCCTCGGTCGCGTTTACCACTACCGCGCCGCCCATTTGCAGCAGTGGGGCGCCGATACTTCCCGCGCGGGGGCGTGGCGCTTCCAGCCGGGAGTGGCTGGTTCCGGCGTTTCCGCCGACCTGCTCTCGCATGTGATCGACACCGCCCTTTGGATCAATGGACCGATTCGCGAGGTCTGCGCGGAGCGCGTCACGTTCGTGCCGGAGCGCGCCGTCGATGACGCGTGCATTTTGCTTGCGCGCTTCGAAAACGGCAGCGTCGGTACGCTCGAAGCCAGCCGCTTCGCGGTCGGCTGCCGGAATCGCAGCACGGTCGAGACACACGGCTCCCAAGGCATGCTGCGGTTCGACCTCGACGCGATCAACGATCTCGAATTCCTTGACGCGACCGAGCCGCCGGAGATTCAGGGACTCCGGCGCATTTCTGTGACAGGTCCGAATCATCCATATGCCGATCGCTTCTGGCGCCCTGGCCACGCGCTCGGTTTCGAGCACACCTTTATCGCCGCGCTGGCCGACTTCCTGGGGGCTCTGGCTACGGGCCGCGATTTCCATCCAAACTTCGACGACGCACTCGTCGTTCAACAAATCCTGGATGCGGCGATTCGCTCTGCCGAAACGGGATCATGGCGCGCTGTTTCGGCTTCCGGTGCGGCGCAGTGAACTAATTTGAGGAATGCCCGGCGCTGGACATTGACACTACCCCATCGGTGATATATTATGTGTCAAGCGGGCGAATGTCTTCGGCCCGTTGGCAGGCTCTGTTGCTATGGCCCTATTCGAACGTCTTAAATTCGGTCTAACCCTTAGATTCGTGAGTGCGATGGTATTGGCTGCCGGATCGCTGCCTGCCGCCACGCCGACGTTCCAGCACGACGTGCTGCCTTTGTTAGAGCAGCGCTGCTTGTCTTGTCATAGTGCGAAGCCGTTTGGCCAGCTTGACCTGCGGACTCTGGACTCGGTGATGGCGGGCGGAACTTCCGGCCGTGTCGTCATGCCCGGCAAACCAGCGGAAAGTCTTCTCTGGAAGCGGGTGGAAAGCGGTCAGATGCCGATGGGCGG
>JBDTTK010000395.1:0-4806 GCA_039930685.1 Bryobacteraceae bacterium
CCTACTCCAGCGCGGCGGATATGCTGGCAAACAGTCCCAGCAGCGTCTCGCTTCAATTCGGACTCAACCCCTACCTGATCAGCGACTGGAATACAGGGTTCTTCATTCAGGACGACTTCCGGGTCACCCCCAGGCTGATACTGAATCTCGGTCTGCGCTACGAGTACTTCTCGGTGCCTCATGAGCGGGACGACCGCTTCTTCAATCGCGCTGAACCATTCGGTTTCGGCCCGCTCATTCCATCCGATCAGGTCTACAATGCCGACCGTAACAACTTCTCGCCTCGCCTCGGATTCGCGTGGACGCTGGACTCTTCCGGCAAGACAGTCCTTCGCGGCGGCACTGGCGTGTTCTTTAGCCGAGTGCCGGTGCGCGGCATCCTGCAACTGGTGCAGAACGGAGTAGACGAACCAGCTCTTGTAAAACTGAGCCGCGCCGAAGCTCTGGAACGCGGTGTCGCCTATCCCGTGGGCGATATTTCTGCTTTTAAGAAAGTTCCGGGGCTTCCCTGGAGCAGCCCGACGCTAAACCCCAATTTCCCGAATCCCTACAGCATTCAATGGACGCTTACTCTGCAGCGTCAACTCACGCGATCGTTGGCATTGGAGACTTCCTACGTTGGCAACAAAGCAAGCAAGCTGTTTTTCACGCGCTATGTGGGACGCGTGGACCGGATAACGGGACTTCGGCCCGTGGACGGCTTCGGCGAAATGCGGCATTTCGATACCTCGGAGTCAACTCACTATAGCGCCTGGCAAACTTCGCTTCGGAAGAGCTATTCCGCTGGGTTCGTCCTCAACGCTCATTACACCTGGGCAAACAACATCTCGTTCCTGAATGGCGACGTCACTACGGATCAGGACGGTCCTCAGGACCTGAATAACCTGGCAAATGAGCGCGGCCCGGCGTCACAGGACGTTCGCCATCGTCTGGTCGGCGATATCGTCTATGAACTGCCCTTCCAGCGCATTTGGAACGCGGACACCCGGGGCAGGAAGCTGTTACTTGGTGGTTGGCAGGTCGCCGGGATCTACACCGCCGAGACGGGTCTTCCCTTCAACCCATCCATGCCAAACGTGTTCCGGAATCAGCGGATCGACTACGTTGGCGGTGATCCCTACCTCGCCGACTCGCAATCCACTCTGATGTATCTGCGCCGAAGTGCGTTCGCCGCGGTTCCCGTCATTCAAGCGAGTGGCGCAACGGCCCGGCCCGGCACGCTCGGCCGGAATGCCCTGCGACTGCCCGGGCTCTGGAATATCGACCTCACCGTATCGAAATCCTTGGACTTCACCGAGCGGATCAAGTTTCAGCTTCGCGCCGAGATGATCAATGCCCTCAATCACACCAACTTCAGCGGACTGAACACGAACATCACTCAGTCGGATTTTGGTAAATTCACTGGCACGCGCGGTTCGCGCACCATTCAACTCGGTGGGCGGCTGACGTTCTGACAAGCTGAAGATCGCCTGGCACGGCCCGCTCTCCGGCTTTTGGGGAGCGGGCCCCGAAAATGGCACGATTGTTGTTGTTCTCTCCGCCCAAGTACGGACAGAAAATACTTATGAAGAACCTGACATTGCTACTCCTCATCTTTGTAGCCGCGACGGCGCAAGTTCGATTCAAAGACACTCCTGGGAAGATGGAGATTACCGTCGACGGAAAACCGTTCTCCAATCTCTACTACGGGCCGGAACACAACAACCCACTCCTGCATCCGCTACGGAGCGTCTCCGGCACGGTGGTGACGCGCGGTTACCCGATCGACACCGTTGCGGGCGAACACACCGATCACATATGGCATCACGGGCTGTGGTACGCCCACGGCGATGTGAACGGAACCGACTTCTGGCGGGATCTGGGTCCGGAAAAGACCGGCCGCATGATCGTCACCGGCAAGCCCCGGACAGGCAAGGACTGGATAACGGTCGAGACCGAAATGGTCACGGTAACCAAGCAGGTCATTGGCGTCACTACCGAGACGTTCCACTTCGCCCGGGCGGGCAACCTGAACATCGTCGATGCCACGATCACCATTCGCGCCAATCGCGGGCAAGCTCTGAAGATGGGCGATACCGAAGAGGGTTCATTCGGAGTGCGGCTGGCCGAGGAGTTTCGCGCCGAGCATGGCGTGGCAATGACGAACTCAGGCGGCGTCACGGGCAAGGAGATCTGGGGCAAGCGCGCCAAATGGGTAGACTATTCAACCCAAATCCAGAGCGAGAAACTGGGCGTGCTCCTTCTCGATCATCCCTCGAACCCGAAGCATCCCACCTACTGGCACGCCCGGCCCTATAGCCTGTGTTCCGCAAATCCATTCGGCGAGCATGATTTCGAGAAGGATAAGACCCGTGACGGCAGCGTCACCATTCCCGCTGGTGATAAATTGACGTTCCGCTATCGCGTCATCATTCACCCGGGAGACCTAAAAACCCTCGATCCGGAGAAGCTCTTTCGCGATTTCGCTGCCGCCCGCTGAGCCGATTGGTTGACGCGGCCCGCGAGAACTTCCGGCAAGACGATCCCACTCAGTCGTTTTCCTGATGAACAGTCCGGACCTGAATCCGCGTTCCCGAATCCACCGCGAATCGGACTGCCGGAGGCTTCGTCAGTACAATTTCGAGAGCGTCTTGGTCCTCTGCCACACGCCGAAGAACAAGGCGGGAGGGACCTCCTGACTGCCTGTCCAACTGCTGCGGCTCGCCACCACGCCGAACCGCAGATGCGGCCCCAGCCGATCGGTGGAAATGCTGCCGGGCAGGTCCGCGAAAGACTCTCCATCCCGGCTGAAGCTGCCAAAGATCTCCCGGCCTTGGCGCCGGATGCGCAACCATAGCAGCGGACTGCCCGGATAGTCCGGCCGGCTCGCCTGCGACTCGCCCAAGTGCTCCATCGTGATGGAACCGCCGTTCAATGTCCACCGGATAAGTCGCATCTTGCTGCGGTCTCCGGCCACCGTCAATCCGGCCGCCGTGCCGTTCATCGAGAGGAAGTCTATCTGGGTCTCGATCTCCCAGTCGCCTTCCGGCGCTTGACGCAGCAGGCTCCAGTCGCAGTAGCCGTTGCTTGCGAACGGGACCTCGAGAAAGCTGCCGAGCTGCACCGCTAGCGGCGTCGCGCAATCGGAGGACGCGTTCCACTCCGAGTTGGCGGAAGCGGCGAGGAGGCTGACATCTTGATCGTGAAAAGTCGGGCCTACCTTCAGGTCGTGGAACGATGCCTTGATCGACGGTGCATCCGTGCGGCCGTTGAACCCGTAGATCGCCACGCGCGCCGCGGGCATCGGTTGCGTCTGTACTAATTCATCGCCGACTCGCTGCCACTGCTGCCCGTCCGAGCTGACGAACGCGAGGTACCGGTCTCCGTTACGCCGGATCGATAGCCAGATGGGTGCTCCGGTCTGCCCGCTGCGATCGTAGAAAAACGGACTCGGCCGTTTATGGTAAACGCCGCCGATTTCCATTCCAAACTCCAATTGCGGCCGGGAATTAAAATGTCTGCCGAGCTTGATGTAGCAATCCGGATTCTCCATGATCATGATGCCGGCCTGTTGTGTCGCCCGCTCCGGCGTAAACGTGAGCCGCACACGGACCTCGTCATTCACGCCGATCCTCGGCCCAAGTAGGACGCCATCGCTCTTTACGTCCAGCTTGCGATGCATGACGTCTCCCGACTGGGTCACAATCTCGAAGTCGGGCACGTCGAGTGTCGCCCAATGGAAGTAAGCAGCTGCCAGCACGGATGCGCCAACCACCGAAAGGACGATCAGGATGACGAGCCGGTTAGTCGATCGGGGGAGTGTATGCTCGACCGGCTCGATCGGTAGATCGGCCGGCGCCAACCGCTCCTCGTGCGTGCCGTCGTGTTGAGGCGGTTGGTTAGGCTCAAAGCGGGGCAGATACCCACGCCGGGGTAGCGACACGACAATGGGATCATGGAGTCCGGCATCGCTGTAGTAACGCTCGATCCGTTGTCTCGTTTGCGTAGCGAGTTTCCGGACATACGCGTCCTCGAACGGGTCGAAGCTGGCATCTTTGTGGAAGAGATCCGTGGCGATGTCGTATTGGGAAAGCTCGGTCCGTCCGCCGAAAGCTGCCTCACTAACGTAGTTCAGGAACTCGCTAAGCCGTTCGGACGAAGCAAACTCCCGGCTCTCCAAAATCCGCTTTAGCTGCTCGCGGCAAAGAGGTACGTCAATAGCGGTCGTGTGGGACACGTCATCCATTGCTCACGCCAATTGAGACACCTCACATTGTTGCATTAAATGTCACAAATCTCGTACGGAACCCGTTGGATCATGTGACGGCCGGTTCTTAGGTGTTAGCGATCGTCTGAAAACTTGCTTTTTTCGGACGTGTGGTGGTTCCGCTTGCTCGGGGACCGTCCGGAGCTTACATCCGGAGGTATCGTAGATCGCCGGCGAGAACCGTCGCAGGGTGTCGATCGATAACCGCACGGACTCTTCGGCGTGAGCGAGCTTCGTCCACGTAGCGCTGTCTTGGCCGGTTCCCACTTCGAAAGGAGCAGCGCCACGGTCATGAACGTATATAGAGCGCATTGCCTTCCATCCAGTTCAGCTCCCACAGATCGTTGGTCCAGCGGTTGTACATGACGAGCAGTTTCGGATCATTTTCGTACCGGATCAGATTGAACAGCGCCTCGTAGGCCTGCCCTCCGCTTCTGTGGTTGGTGCGCGCGATCCGCTCTAGCGAATAGGGCCGGGTGTCCCGCGGCGGTTCCGGATTGACCGCGAATCGCGCGATCGCTCTTTCGTACTCGTCTCTGTACCGCTTCTTTCCGGTGATA
>JBDTTK010000396.1:0-4803 GCA_039930685.1 Bryobacteraceae bacterium
GCACACGCATGGCGGCGACGATACGGGCATCGTGGACCTGCGTGCCACGCACCTCATGAACAGCGATCAGATTCCGCCATGTCGCGTAAACCGCATCCGAGTCCGGGAGGCGATGAAACAAGCTCTCAACGTCGCTCAATCGAGCCAGCGATTCCGCTGCTTGCAGTCCGAGGCCGTTTACGTCCGCCGGACGGGTGCAAACGTTCCAAAACTCGAAGAGATTCTGCGAGAAAACACAGATCCGAACGGCTCTGGCCGTGAGTGTCGTGATCGCGTTCTCAATCTCGTCTGCTTGTGAAGATTCGGCTTGGCCGGCAGCAATCAACACATTCGTGTCAAGGATAGCGTCCATCTAGTCGATGTAGTTTCCGTCTTTGTCGGTGTTGTACAGGTGCTCCCGCCGAAGGACTTCAGGATGGAGAAGAGGACGCCCTTTTATGCTGCCAATGAATTGCTTCAGGCGGGCGCGCCACTCTTCCGTCGTGAGGTCCGCTGGAGTTCCAGTAGGAGGAAGCAGGGTCTTCTCCAGCAAAGAGGCAACATATCGATCGGTAGGTATGCCATGGAACTCCGCCTCTTTGCGAAGACGCGCTTCGACGGCAGGCGTCAAATCGATGGTGATGGCCATGGGAATGGGTCCTGACTTCAGCCTAGCACTCGCGCGCTGGTTCCGAAGGGCGGTCTCTTACGATGCCGTGCTATGCTGCGTCCCATGAAATCGAGTCGATTCGCGCCCCTTGCACTCTTCCTGATAGCGACCCAGTTCGCATTCGCTCCACCGGCCGCGGCACAAACGACTTACGACCTTGTCATCGAGAACGGGCGTGTGATGGACCCGGCGACGAATCTGGATGCGGTGCGGTCGATTGGGATTTCAGGCGGCAAGATTGCGGCGATCTCGACGACGACGTTGAAAGGGAAATCGCGGATCGATGCGAAGGGGCTGGTCGTATCACCTGGATTCATCGACCTGCATTGGCACGGGATTGATCCGGAGTATTACCGGTACCCGGCGATGGAAGGCGTGACGGCGGCGCTCGAGCTGGAGATTGGCGTTCCGGATGTAGACAAGTGGTACGCCGAGCGCGCGGGGAAGTCGATGATCCATTACGGCGCGGCGACCGGGCATGCGCGAATTCGGATGGATATCCTGCACGATACCGGCGACTTTTTGCCGGCGAATACGGGCGCGAATACGGTCGCGACGCCCGAAGAGATCAGCCAGATCGGGATGCGCCTGGAACGCGACTTGAAGCGGGGTGCTCCGGCGGTGGGGTTTGGGATCGCGTATACGCCGGCGGCAACGTACGCGGAGATTCTCGAGATGTTCCGCATCGCCGCGCGCTTTGACGCGGTCTGCCATGTGCACATGCGGCCGGGCGAGCCGGGGCTAAGCGAGGTAATTGCGGCGGCGTTTCTGACGGGCGCGCGGCTGCATATCGTCCACATCAACTCGTCGGCAAACTCGTCGATCAAGCATTACCTGAGCGTGATCGAGCAGGCGCGGAAGAGGGGTCTGGACGTCACGACGGAGGCGTATCCGTACGACGCGGGCGCGACGCGGATCGAATCGGCGCTGTTCGCGGACTGGAAGTCGCAGCCCGATTCCTACTTCCAACAATTGCAATGGCCGTCGACGGGCGAGCGGCTGACGCGGGCGAGCTTTGAGAAATACCGCAAGCAGGGCGGCATTCTGATCCAGCATTCGAACACGGAGGCGAATGCGCGGGTGGCGATTTTGAGTCCACTGACGATGATTGCGAGCGACGGCTTCGATCTGACGAAAGGCGAGGGCCATCCGCGGTCGTCGGGGACATACGCGCGGATGCTCGGGAAGTACGTACGCGAGGAGAAGGCGTTGTCATTGATGGATGCGCTTCGGAAGATGACGATCCTGCCGGCGGAGCGGCTGGAGAAGCGGGTTCCGGCGATGCGGAACAAAGGGCGGATCCGGGTGGGGGCGGATGCGGATCTGGCGATTTTCAATGCGGACAAGATCATTGACAAGTCGGACTATGCGCATCCGGCGGTGTACGCGGAAGGCGTGGTTCACGTGCTGGTCAACGGGACGGCGATTGTGCGGGACGGGAAGCTGGTGGCGGGGGCGCATCCGGGTACGGCGTTGCGGGGTCCGGTGCGGCCGTAGGACGGTGCAGTCCTAGGCAAGCCATTCGACGATGACGTCGACGAGCATAGGTCCGAGGACGGAGGCGGCGTCGGCTTCGACGGCCTTGAGAAGCTGGTCGGCGTAGTCGTGGCTGGGCGACACAGTGACCGCAGCAATGGTGGAGCGCTGCCAGGTTCCTTCGCCGTCGATTTCGGCGATGGCAACGTTGAATTTGCGGCGGAGGCGGTCCTTGAGTGAACGGACGACCTGGCGTTTGTCCTTGAGGGAGTGCGAGTCCTCAAGGCGGAGTTCCATGGTGATGACGCCGATGGAGGGCATGGGAGGATTAGCGATTCCCGCTCCGAGGCGCGGGCGATGTCTGTGCAAGTCGGTCCCCCCGCTTACGCTCGGGGGTCAATCCGGTTTGATGATAAGCGCGATTTGCATCAAGGAGCGCGACCTTACGGTCGCGCCTCAAAACCTAAGATGCGCCTCGCGATCCGATAATCGGTTGCGCCGCAAAGGCGTCAGCGGCCGATCAGGCGAATACTTCGGGGGCGACGCGTTCCGTGATGAACGCTTCGATGACGTCGCCCTGTTTGATGTCGTTGAAGCCGACCAGCGAGATACCGCACTCAAGGCCATTCTTGACCTCACTCGCATCGTTCTTAAAGCGCTTGAGGGCGTCGATTTTGCCGGTGTGGACCGCGACGCCATCGCGCATGAGCCGGACTTCGGCTTTGCGTTCGATGACGCCGTCGACGACGAGGCATCCGGCAACGGCGCCGACCTTCGAGATGCGGAACACCTCGCGGACCTCGGCTTTGCCCCGGTAGACTTCCTTGTACACCGGATCGAGCAAGCCCGACATGGCGCGCTTGATTTCGTCGGTGACGTTGTAGATGATCGAGTGCAGGCGGATGTCGACCTTTTCGTGGTCGGCCACCGACTGCGCGTTGCGCTCCGGCTTGACGTTGAAGCCGATGACGATGGCTTCGGAAGCCGAGGCCAGCAGCACATCCGATTCCGTGATGGCGCCGACGCCGGTGTGGAGGACGCGGATCCTGATGTCGTCGGTGGACAGCTTTTGCAGCGTGTCGCTGAGGACCTCGGCGGTGCCGCCGACATCCGCCTTGACGATGATGTTGAGTTCTTTGGTGTCGCCCTCGGCCAATTGCTTGTGAATGGACTCGAGGCGCATCCGGTTCGCCTTGGCGATTTGCGTTTCCCGCGTTTTCTGTTCGCGGAACATGACAATTTGCTTGGCCTTGGCGGTATCGGTGACGACCTGGAAGGTATCGCCAACCTCGGGCATGGCGTCGAGGCCCAGGACTTCGACCGGGGTCGAAGGTCCGGCTTCCTTGATCGAGTCGCCCTGGTCGTCGAACATTGCGCGGACTTTGCCAAAGACGTTGCCGCAGATGAAGAAGTCGCCGGCCTTTAGGGTTCCATTGCGCACCAGGACGGTGGCAACCGGACCACGGCCGCGGTCGAGCTTGGCTTCAAGCACGCTGCCCATTCCGGGGCGGGCGCGATTGGCGCGGAGATTCTGGATGTCCGCGACCAGGAGAATCATTTCGAGCAACAGGTCGAGGTTCGTTTTCGCTTTCGCGGAAACGGGGACCATGACGACGTCGCCGCCCCAATCCTCGGCAAGGAGGCCGCGATCGGCGAGTTGCTGCTTCACGCGATCGGGTTGGGCGTCGGGCTTATCGATCTTGTTGATCGCGACGATGATGGGAACACCGGCCGCCTTGGCATGATCGATGGCTTCGAGGGTTTGCGGCATCACGCCATCGTCGGCGGATACAACGAGAATGACGATGTCGGTTACTTTGGCGCCGCGGGCGCGCATGCGGGTGAACGCTTCGTGACCCGGCGTATCGATGAAGACAATTTTCTTGCCGTTCTTTTCCGTGGCATACGCGCCGATGTGCTGGGTGATGCCGCCGGCTTCGCGATCGGCGACGTGCGCGGAACGGATGGCGTCGAGCAGCGACGTCTTACCGTGATCGACGTGTCCCATGATGGTGACCACGGGGGCGCGCGATTCGCGATCCTGGTCGACTTCGGTCTGGGCGATTTCGTGCGTCGATTCCTCTTCGTAGGAAACCTTATTGGTGGACGCGCCGAAGTCGCGGGCGATATCCTCGGCCATCTTGGTGTCGAGGGTCTGGTTGATGGTGGCGTAGATCTTCTTCTCGAACATCCGCTTGATGACGAGGTTGGCTTTGACGCCCAGCTTTTCGGAGAGTTCTTTTACCGTGATGCCCTCGGAGACCGTGATCTCGCGATTGATGGGCGGCGGCTCGATTACGGTGTCGCGGCGGTGGACCGGACGAAGATTTCCCTCTTCAATGTCACGGCGGCGAACCGTGCGTCCCTGACCCGGCTTGGTCTGATGACGGCGGCCAGGATCGGTCGCGGGTACCGGAGATGCGGGTTCCAGCCGGACGCCGCCACCCGAAGTCGGGTGCATGGTCCGGGGGCGCATTCCACGTCCGGGAGGGCCTCCGCCGGGCATGCCAGGTCCGCCGGGACCGCGCATGAGAGGCTGTCCGGGGCGAACGGGGCCTTGATAAATCGGTTGGCCGGGCCTCGGGGACGCCGGCGGCCGCGTCGGCAAGCCGGGCCGCGGAGGGCCAGGCTGCGGAGGAGCGGATTTCTGCAGTCGCGCCACGAGATCCGGGCGCGGC
>JBDTTK010000397.1:0-4802 GCA_039930685.1 Bryobacteraceae bacterium
CACACGCGCGGAAAAAATCTTCGAGGCCGCGGGCGCCGAGGATATTTCGTCCGCCGGCGAGAAGGCCGTCAGCAGCCACGGCGTGACCGCGAACGTCTAAACGACCGGTTTGCAATCAAGCCGCGGGCCTTCGGGCACCGCGGCTTTTTTCATTTGGCGCTGGGTCGACGCGCGGAGATTGTTCAGATGCCGTCTGAGCGCCGATTCCTGGCATAATAAAGGTTTCGGCTCACATTCTATGGTTGAAACTATCCAGTGGACTCCCGCAGGCGTCGTCATGATTGACCAGACGCGCCTGCCTCGGGAGCAAATTTTCGTTACCTGCTCGACGTACGAAGAGGTCGCCACGGCGATCAAGGACATGATCATCCGCGGCGCTCCGGCGATTGGGGTGGCGGCGGCAATGGGAGTCGCGCTGGGAGTGAAGCAGGGCGCGCCGATTGATCTGGTTTGTTCTACTCTGGCGGCGACGCGGCCGACGGCGGTGAATCTCTTTTGGGCGATCGACCGGATGCGACGGCTCTACGGCGAATTGCTGCCGTTGCTGCCTCCGAAGACGTTGGTCGACCGGATGGTCGCGGAAGCGGTGCTGATCCGCGAAGAGGACATCGCGATCTGCCGGGCGATCGGAGCGAACGGCGCGTCGCTGGTTCCGGACCACAAGACAGTGCTAACGCATTGCAACGCGGGCGCCTTGGCAACAGCAGGATACGGCACCGCGCTGGGAGTGATTCGCGCGGCGGTCGAAGCCGGCAAGACGATCGACGTGTTCGCCGACGAGACGCGGCCGTTCCTGCAGGGCGCGCGGCTGACCGCGTGGGAATTGCAGCAGGACAACATTCCGACGACGCTGATCACGGACAACATGGCGGGGCACTTCTTACGCTCCGGGCGGATCGGATGCGTGGTCGTGGGAGCGGACCGGATCGCCGCTAACGGCGATGTCGCGAACAAGATCGGGACGTATTCGGTGGCCGTGCTTGCTAAGGAAAACGGCATTCCGTTTTATGTGGCGGCGCCGATTTCGACGCTGGATCTGACGTTGGCGTCAGGTGACCTGATTCCGATCGAAGAACGGTCCGCGGCGGAGGTAACGCATGTGCAAGGGGTCCACGTGGCGCCGGACGACATTGCGGTGAAGAATCCGGCGTTCGACGTGACGCCGAACCGGTACGTGACGGCAATCATTACGGAGAAGGGCGTAGCGCGGGCGCCGTATGAGGAGTCGCTGCGGGCGGTTGCGTCGGCGTAGGCTGGAGCGCGGGCCGGGAGTGTTTCTGGAGAAGCACGGATCACGGACCTGGTGGTCCGTGCCACTCTACACCACGGGTCGCGTTGCATCGCCATTCATTGGGAAGCTGATACCTTGAAGAGAATGAGACTTTTTGCATTTCTGATTGTGGCGGCGGGGCTTTGTTTTGGAGCGAATGAGCTATCCAATCGGCGTGCGCCGAGCTTTACGCTGCCTGATTCCAACCTGAAAGACTACGATCTGCTCGACTTCCGCGGGAAGTGGGTACTGATCGACTTCATGAAGACGGACTGTCCGCATTGCGTGGCGCTCAGCAAGAATCTGGAGCCGCTGAAGGCGAAGTACGGCGCCAAGGTGCAGGTTCTTTCCGTGGTGATTGCGCCTCCTGAGAATCAGGACAGCGTGAAGCGGTACGCGATGCAGAACAAGGTCACGTCGCCGATCGTATTCGATCAGGGCCAGATGACGCGGACCTATTTTCGGCTTACGCCCCAGAAGCCGTCCTACGATACGCCCCACCTTTTCGTAATCGATCCGGCCGGGCGGATCGTGCGCGACTGGGGATACGACGACAAGAACAAAGCACTGCTTGAAGGCCCCGGGCTGGGCAAGGAGTTGGACGGCCTGATCCTGGGCGGCAAGAAGTAAGAGCGTCGAGTAACAGAGGAGATTACAGCGCATGGCGCGGGCGAGTCGCGGGGTATTGGCGCGGTGGGCCCGGCTGTTCGCGATTCTGCTTCCGGCGCTGGTTTGGGCGGACGGAGATGAGCTCCACAAGGCGGCGCGGGCGGGCGATGTGGCGAAGATGCGCCAATTGCTCGAGTCGGGATCGCCGGTCAATTGGCGCGACACGCTGGGCGGAACGCCGCTGCATGACGCGGCCTGGTCCGGGTCCGTAGCGGCGATCGAGCTGCTGCTGAACTGGCGTGCCGACATCAACGCGAAGCATCTCGAAGGCGGGTCGACGCCGCTGCATTATGCGGTGATCATGCGCCGGTACGAGGCGGCGGAGCTGCTGATCGCGCGGGGCGCGGATGTCAATGCCACGTACCGCTCGGGTTCGACGGCGCTGCATATCGCCGCCGGACGCGGATATACGAATTTCCTCGAGCTGCTGATCAAAGCGGGTGCGGACGTCAACGCGCAAGACGACAACAGGTCCACACCGTTGATGGAAGCCGCCTGGCGCGGAGAGCAGGCCGCCGTGGTGCTCCTAATCCGCAAGGGCGCGTCAATTTCGGCGAAGACAAAGGATTCGGGATCGAACGCGCTGCACCTGGCGGCGGGCAAGGGGCAGACGGAGACGGTAGCCGCGCTGCTCGACGCGGGGGCGGACATCAACGCGCGGGATGGTTCGGGGGCGACCGCGCTCGACAACGCCCTCGGCCAAAGGCAATCCAACGTAGTCGCGCTGCTGATCGAGCGTGGCGCGCCCGTGTCGTCGACGAAGGCGCTCCACGAGGCGGTCTTGCGGGGACAGAACGAGCTCGTCCAGATTCTGATCAAGAAAATTCCTGATATCAACAAAATCCGGTTCGAGGGAGCGCCGCTGCTGAACGATGCGGCACTCAAGGGTCAGGCGTCGACGGTCGAACTGCTGGTGCTGCAGGGCGCAAACGTCAATGCGGTGAACGCGTCGGGAGCGACGGCGCTGCATGACGCGGCGCTTGCGGGGCAAGCCGGCATTTGCCGTTGGCTGATCGACCACGGCGCGAAGGTGGACGCGCGGGACGGGGAGGGGTCGACGCCGCTCCACGTGGCGGCCTCCTTTGGCCGGCAGGACGTGGCGGCGGTACTGCTCCAGAAGGGCGCGCAGAAGGGCGTCCGGAATCATGCGGGCAAGACTCCGGCGGCGTTGGCCAAGGAGAACGGCCAGAATGGCGTCCTAGATGTACTAAAGTGAATTCCCTAGTAACCCGATAGATCAGGTGTCCCCCTTATGCCGGGGATCGGACAGCTGATTGCAGACAACCCAGATAGCACCGGAACTCGCTGATGCGGCAGACGTTCTTAGCGATCAGCTGAGGGTCCACCTCCATCGCCTGGCGGTACTCATGGTGCCGCACGCCGACGCGCTCGAACGGAAGTTCCAGAGTCGGCTCAAAGCCTTAGAATTTCAGCCGAAACAACGGACTGCGCTGTCGGGGATCACGATCGGGGCCGCGACGCGGATTCTGGCGTCCGGCAAGGCGCTGCTCAAGTTCATTGAACAGGTGGAATACAACGGACGCCGGCTGGCGAAGCTGAATCTGCCGCCGAGCGCCATCCTGGAAGCGCTGCAGGAGTATGACCAGATTCTGACGCCGATGCTGGCCGAACTGGTGCCGGGCGAGGATTCAAACTTCCAGTGGGTACGTGAGCAACTGCATTTCTGCGTCGTACTGACTCTGAACAATGCTTATTATCAGGTGCGAGAGGCGGAGACGCAGGCGTTCTATGAGCTGTTCCGCATCGAACTGGAGTCGCGCAATCTAGGCGAATTGCTAGGCCGCTTCCTCGATTGCCTGGTACAGGTCTGCCAGGCGGATGCGGGACGCCTGTATTTGCTCGATGATGAGGGCAAGAACTGGCAGCTGCAGGCGGCGACTCCGACGGAGCGCGCCGTTGTCTTTCCAAGCAAGCCGGCGCTGAAGAAGGCACTGGCCCGTCCCCGTTACATCGCGTGCGAGGAAGCGCAGGCGGCCACGCTGCTCGATCCGGAATGGACGAAGCAGTTCGTGTCGTGCTGGTCCATTCCACTGTCCGACGAAGGCCGTGTAACCGGCGTGATGCAGTTCGGCTTTTCGCGGACCTACGAGTGGCTGCCGCGAGAGCAGGAGCTGCTGGCCGCCGCGGCGGAACGTTGTTGGATGGCGGCGGAAAAGGCGCGCCTGATGGACGACTTGGCGCGACGCGAAGAGCAGGTCCGGCGGCTGGCAGAGCACATGCTGCACGTCGAGGAGATGGAGCGGCGGCGCATCAGCCGGGAGCTGCATGACGAAGCGGGTCAGTCGCTATTGTGCATCCGGCTGCAGATGGAGTTGCTTGAGCAATCGATTCCGGAGAGCCAAAGCGAATGGCGCGGGAAGCTCGGCGAGGCGCGGGACCTGACAGAGCGCACGATTCTCGAAATGCGGCGTCTGATCGCCGCGTTGAGTCCGGCCGTACTTGAGTCTTTAGGGCTTGGAGCGGCGCTGCGGCAACTGATTAACAGGTTCCGCAGGCTTCATCCGTGCCGCATGCGATTGCACCTGGCGCGTATCGGCGGATTGCCGCAACAGATTGAAATTATTGTGTATCGGCTGGTGCAAGAGTGCTGCAACAACATCGGAAAACATTCTCAGGCGACAAATGTAAACATTTCGGTGACTTCGTCCGATGGAATGTTGAAGTTAGTCGTAGATGACAACGGTGTCGGGTTTAACGTAGCCGAGGCGCTCGCCAAGCGGGAGTCCTTCGGCCTCTCCGGAATGAGGGAACGAGTGGCGTTGCTGGGCGGCCGATTCGATGTGCAGAGCAGTCCGAATGGAACAAAACGGGAACGCGGCACAAGAATTGCGATCGAATTGCC
>JBDTTK010000398.1:0-4781 GCA_039930685.1 Bryobacteraceae bacterium
CATCAAGCTTTCGCAAGAGAAAGAACCGCAAATCTGGAACGCGATCCGCTTCGGCACGGTCCTCGAAAACGTCGTGATGGAGCCGAATTTGCGGCTGCTCGATTTTGACTCGGACGCGATCACCGAAAATACGCGAGCGGCGTACCGCGTGAACTTCATCGATAACGCGGTCATTCCTGGCGTCGGCGGACATCCGAGCAACGTTCTTTTCCTAACGGCGGACGCGTTCGGCGTGCTGCCTCCGATCTCGCAACTAAGTCCGGAACAGGCCATGTACCACTTCCTCAGCGGATATACCGCGAAGGTCGCGGGAACCGAGCGCGGATTAGGCAAAGAACCGGCGGCAACGTTCAGCGCCTGCTTCGGCGAGCCCTTCCTGCCCCGGCACCCGCAGGTTTACGCCAAGATGCTCGGCGAAAAGATGCAGCGCCACAACGTCAAATGTTACCTGGTGAACACCGGCTGGGTGGGCGGTCCGTATGGCGTCGGCGAGCGAATGAATTTGCCCTACACGAGAGCCATGGTGAATGCGGCGCTCGACGGTTCACTCGACGACGCGGAGACGGAACCGCATCCAGTGTTCCGGATTCAGGTGCCGAAGAGCGTACCCGGCGTGCCGTCGCATTTGCTAAATGCGCGAGCGATGTGGAGCGATCCTGCGGCATACGACAAGGCGGCGGAGCATCTGGCGGGCCTGTTCCGCAAGAACTTCGAGAAATTCGGCTACGTAGCCGAGGAGATCCTCGGGGCGGCTCCCATGGCCGCGCGGTAGCCGCACGCAATCACCAATACAAACGGCGGACTGCCAAGTCGCAGTCCGCCGTTTTCTCTTAAGACGCAGCCGGTCTCGCCGGGCAATGAGCCCAAGGGCTATGTTTAGGCCCAAAGTTCGTTAATTGGGCCGTAGAGATCGTCCTTCGAGTTCGGCACGTATTCGAAGCCGCGGCCGAAGGGATCGTCGTAGCGGATGGTGGTCCAGTTGATGCCGAGTGCGGAGTAGATGGTTGCCTCAATGTCTTCGGGGCGCACATCGCGCTGGCGGGACCAGCCGGGATCGAGCGTCGCGGATCCGTCGGCTTTGGTGGAGCCAAGGGCACGGCCGCCCTTCACGCCGCCGCCGGCGAACAACGCGAACTGTTGCAGGAAATGATCGCGTCCGCCCTGCGCGGTGATCGGACCAACGGTGCGGCCGAATTCGCCGACAACCACGACGAGCGTATCCGCGAGGGTTCCGTCGGCCTTCATATCGGAGAGCATCGCCGACAGCCCGTTGTCGAGCTGCTTGCCCATGGTGAAGATGTTGTTGCCGGCGGCGATGTTGCCGTTCGCGCCGTAGATGTTCTGGTGCATGTCCCAGCTTCCGAACGTGATCTGGATGAAGCGCGTGCCCTGACCGGCGGCCATGGTTTGGCGCGCGACGAGGCAGGCGTTGCCGAATCCAGTGCCGCCGTAGCGGGCGCTGTCGGCGGCCGTAAAGCCGAAGGCTTTGTTCACCGTTGGGTTGTACATGAGGCCGCGAGCCGAGTTGTAGAAATCGTCCATGTCCTCGACGTTCTTGCCAAGGGGTGAGTTGATCCGCAGCGCGTCGTCATCGGCGCGCAGAGTCGCATACATGTCGTTGGCCCGCGTCTGTCCGACAGTGTTGGTCGTGTTGGCGAGTCCGGATGCGGCGGGCGTCGACTTGAACGGCGCGAACTTCGATTCGAAGTAGCCTGGACCGGCGGCTCCATTTGAATTGAGCGCGAGGAAGGTTGGGAAAACCTGCCCCTTGGTGCGTTCCCCGTCCTTCTCGATCGCGACGACGCTGCCGATGTTCGGCGCGATGTTGCCGAGCGCGGCGGCGGGGTTGCGTCCGATCTGCGACCAGGTCTGCGCGAGTTGATGGACCAGCGCCCAGCTCCTCACGCTGCGGACGATGGCCAGATCGGGAATGTTGTTCTGAGCGAGATTCGGAAAAATACCGGTCGGCAGGGTGATGCCGTTGATGGTCTCCGGCGCCATCTCTTTTGGAGTGGTGCCGCTGAAATTCTTGAAGTCGAAAGTGTCGACGTGGCTGGGCGCGCCGGCCAGCAGCACAAAGATCACGTTCTTGGCCGTGTTCAGCGTCTTGACGTCGGGGTTCCACGCGGTTTCGGCGGCCTTCACCTGCCCTGCGAGGTAGGATCCGGCGACGCCCGCTCCGACGACATTGAAGAAATTCCGCCGCGTGAAATGCGGGCGCTGGAAGAAATTCCGGTGCGGATGCGGGTACTTGGCTAACAGCTTTTCAAATCGTTCGCGTTCGCTCATGACGGGTTCCTTTGATTCTTCCGCGGACCTAGTAATTGAAAATGAAGTCGACCTTGTTGTAGAGGCTCCACAACAGGTTCTCGGCCTTTTCGCGGCGTGGACCGGCTTTGAGCGCGGCGGCTGCGGTGTCGCGTTCGGTGTCGCTGGGCGGACGCGAGAGAACGGTGAGGTACAGCGCGTCGATCAACTGCAGATCGGTGCCTTGCATCGCGAGGCTGATAATCTGCGCGGGCGTCGTGGACCGGACCTTGGTCATTACCGACCCGTCATTCATCAACGCCAGCGCTTGCTGCGTCGCTCCGTCGCCGCGCCGTTCCTCGTCGTCGCGATTCCCGGGAAGGAACGCGTTAATGAAGAGGTTGTTCAATCCGGGCGTCGCGCCGGGTTGCGGAATCTGCATGGCCCAACCAGTGACGGTGGTGTCCTGCCGGAAAGTATTCGGCACGCCGCTGGTTTGTGCGATCGCGTCGGCGAGTTCCTCGCCCCACAGCCGGCGGGCCAGCTTTCGGGCGAACAGCGGTTCCCATTCGGGCTTCCATTCGCCGTCATAGCGCGAGGAGAGCTGGTAGGCGTCGGACGTGACAATCAATTTCATCAGCGCCCGCACGTCGTAGCCGCTATCGATGAACGACTGCGCCAGCGCGTTGAGCAACTGCGGATTCGACGGCTGGAGCTTCCACGGATCGGGCGGAGGATTGTCGGGATCGAGCCGCGCCGGATCGAATTGATTAACCGGATCGACAATGCCGCGGCCGAAGAACTCCTTCCAGACGTAGTTGACGGCGGCACGGGCGAACTGGAAGTCGCCCGTGATCTCCTTGGCGAATTCCTGCCGGTAATTTGCGCCGGCCTTAACTGCGTTGTCGTTGAAGACGTAGGTGGGTGCAACCGTCCGCGTCGTGCCGACGATGGTGCGGGCCGGGCGGTTTCCAGTGGTAGAGCCAAGCTGATAGTCGTTCCGAAGATTGTCCGCGGGCCACCAGTAGCGGGTGTTCGCATTTACGGTCGCGTCCACGACCTGAGTCTGGAGCGAGGTATGCGAGAAATACGCAGCCATGCCCCAGGCCTGCATCCGGCTGGTGCCGGCGCCCCAGACGCTCAGTTGGTCCAGATGTCCGCGCCCGTTGTGGCAGAGCAGGCAATTGAGGTGCGAGATCCCGAGGAACGTCTCCGCCGTCATGGCCGCCATGGCGTCCTGAGTGTCCTGCGTCGGACCGCCGGTGACGCGTCCGCCGATGAGCCAGTTCAGTTCACCGGCGCTGAAGTTGAACCCGGTGTCCTTCGGGAGCGCAGTGATCGCTTCGGTTGCCATCTGGTTGTACGGTTTTTTCGAGGCGATGGAATCGCGGATCCACTTGTAGAACGCGGTGCGTCCTCCGGCGAAACGTTGGATGTTCTGGTTCGAAATCGTGTTCTTGAAGAGGTCGCCGTAGTAGACCGTCCACTTGTCGACGAATTCGGGCGATGCGAGCAGCTCATCGGCGAGCTTGGCACGCTTGGTCTCAGAGGAATCCGCGGTGAAGCTCGTGAGCTTGGAGACTTGCGGAACGCGGCCCGTTAGATCCAGGGTCACGCGGCGGATAAACTCCCAATCGGTCGTCTTCGCGGCCGGCGCGACGCCGGCGTCCTTCATCGCCGTAAAAAGGTATTTGTCGATCAGATTTCCGTTGGCCGCCGGATCCACCACTTCCGCCGACTTCACCGCGGCTGCCTTGGGCGCATAAGAGAGCTTAGAGATGACCTCGTCGGTCATGCGGCTCAGCGCGAAGCGATGCCGTTCGGCGCTGGCGATGCGTTCCCGTTCGCCGCCAAAGAAGGTGCAGTTGGAGTGATCGACGAGCAGTTGGTCATCCGCCGAGGGCTTCGCGATCTGTTGACCTTTGGCGAGCCAGCATCCACCGATTAGGACCGGTAGGGCGGCCGACGCGAACCACCGCCACGCGCGCTTGGAAGACCACATCTGATTGGCTTGCATATATTTATTGGCTGGCGGAAACCCCGTCCCGTCCAGTATGTCTGAACGAACACGGCCACGCCAAGATAGTTTCTTACCTAAAGGCGCTTAAAACTACTTAAGGAATGGACTAGGGCCTGGGGTACTGTTTGTAATCGACCGGCAACCTTGGGAGAGGTCGGAGGACAGCTAGTGAGGGCCTGTTAGTCGGATTGGACTGGAGAGCTCAGCCCGATCTGACTCAGCCCAAAGGGCGCCGGATGGAAACCAGAGTTCCATCCGGCGCCCCGGGCTGGCTTGCGGGGGAAGAGCGAGGAGGTCTATTCGAATCCGTACTTTAACGGCACGACGGCGAAACGCTCAATGAAGCGGTTGCGCTTCCTGGGTTCGTCCTTCTGGTTGAGAACCTTGTTGGCAAACGCGCGCGCACTGGCCGCGAGTTTGGGCGCCGGCTTACCGCCTTGGAGTGACTTCGACACATCCGCGTAGTCGCTCGGGAACGTGGCATAGGCCGGGAGGCCGACAGTTTCCTCGATTT
>JBDTTK010000399.1:0-4780 GCA_039930685.1 Bryobacteraceae bacterium
CGATCGCAGCCTGCCAAGGACCGTTCGAATATTATGAAAGTTTGCATCCTGGGTACAGGATATGTTGGCCTCACCACTGGAGTTTGCCTCGCCTACATGGGCCACGAGGTAACGTGCCTCGACACCGACGCCACGAAGATCGAGACCATGCGACAAGGCAAGGCGCCGATCTACGAGCCCCATCTCGACGACCTGATGGCGGACGCTTCCGCGAACCTCAAGTTCACGACTTCGTATCAGGAGGCCGTTCCGGGCGCCGAAGTCATCTTCATCGCCGTCGGCACGCCGCCGGGCGCCAACGGCGGACCCGACCTCAAATACCTGGCTTCGGCCGCCGACGGAATCGGCCAGCATCTGGATAGCCCCTTCACCGTCGTCGTGAACAAGTCCACCGTGCCGATCGGCAGCGGAAACTGGGTCGGATCGCTCATTCGCGACTCGTTCGAGAAGGCGCACGGCGCAAAAGCGAACGGGAAGTTTGCCGTTGCGTCGAACCCGGAGTTCTTGCGCGAGGGCTCCGCGCTGCACGACTCCTTGTATCCCGATCGCGTCGTCATTGGCGGCGACGACTCCCGGACACTCGAAGTGTTGTACCGCCTCTATCGGCCCATCCTCGACCAGACCTTCACCCCGCCGACGTATCTGCCGCGGCCCGAAGGCACCGGCGCCGTGCCGCTCATCTCCGCGGATCTGGCTTCGGCGGAACTGATCAAGTACGCTGCCAACGCCTTCCTCTCGACCAAGATCTCCTACATCAACGAAATCGGCCAGCTCGCGGAAAAGGTCGGCGCCGACATCACCAAGGTCGCGCGCGGAATCGGCCTTGACGCCCGCATCGGAACCCGCTTCCTTCAGGCCGGCATCGGCTGGGGCGGCTCCTGTTTCGGCAAGGACACGGCCGCGCTCGTTGCCACTGCCAACGAATACGGCCTCGACATGCCCATCGTCCGCGCCGCGCGCGAAGTGAACTACAAACAACGCGAGCGCGTGGTCGAGAAGCTCCTAGCCGAACTGAAGATCCTCAAAGGACGCACCATCGGCCTTCTCGGCTTGGCCTTCAAGCCAAACACCGACGACCTCCGCGAAGCGCCCGCGCTCGATATCGCGAAGAAACTCATCGACCGCGGCTGCAAGGTCCGCGGACACGATCCGGTCGCAATGGAGCGGTTCCGCAAGGAGTACCCCGACCTCGCCATCCACCTTGTGGACCGCCCCGTCGAAGTCGCCGCCGGATGCGATGCGCTGGTGCTCGTCACCGAATGGCAGGAGTACCGCGAGCTCGACTGGGAATCGATGATGCCGACCATGGCATCGCCGATCGTCGTCGACGGCCGCAACGTCCTCGACCGCGACCGCCTGAAGCGCTACGGCTACCGCTACATCCCGATCGCCTGACCGTCGGCTCAGATCGCCGTGCCCGTCCGTCCTACCATCGAAAGATGGCACTGGCCGTTACGAAGCAGGACATCGAGGCGCTCATCTCGGGATGGCCCTTCATCCGGAACGCGGGCTATGTCGTCGAGTCGCTCGGCGACGGCGAATGCACTCTGCGCGTCCCCTTCCGCGAAGCCACCGAACGCCCCGGCGGAGTCGTCAGCGGACCCACCTACATGGGCGCGGCCGACGGCGCCATGTGGATCGCGATCCTCACCAGGCTCGGTATCGACGACGGCTCCGTGACCTCGGAAATGAAGACCAACTTCCTCGCCGGCGCGCGCCGCGAGGACTTCTGGTGCCACGCCAAGATCCTCAAGCTCGGCCGCCGGCTGATCTATGGCGTCGCCGAATGCACCACGGCGGACGGCAAACTCGTCGCCCATCACACCCTCACCTATTTTCGCCCCGAGGCTCGGCCGTAAGGCCGCGCTCTCCGGTAGCACGGACCTTCAGGTCCGTGATCCGCGCTACTCAGACAGACACGTAAGTCCGCCCGGCAGCCACTACCGATCCGCCAGCGACCCCAGAATCTCCCCCTGCTTATTCCAGTCCGGGGGTTCGACTCCCAGAATGTGGTGCACGAAGAAGTCGTACCGCTTCCGGTCGCCATACACGCCGCCCGTCGAGTGACCCGTATTCGGCAGCACGATCAGATCGAACGTCTTGTTCGCCTTGATCAGCGCCGCGACCACCTGCATCGTCGACGCCGGATCTACATTGGTATCCAACTCGCCCACCGACAGCAGCAACTTACCCTGCAGCTTCGACGCGTTCTCCGCATTCGAACACGCGATGTACTCCGGCCCCAGCGGCCAGCTCATAAATTGCTCGTTCCACGAAATCTTGTCCATGCGATTGTCATGGCACCCGCAGGATGACACCGCCACCTTGTAGAACTCCGGATGGAATAGCAGAGCCGCGAGCGAATTCTGTCCGCCCGCCGAATGCCCGTAAATCCCGACCTTCGAAATGTCGTACCAGGCGAACTTCGCCGCGGCCGCCTTGTGCCACAAAATGCGATCCGGAAAACCCGCATCCGCGAGATTCTTCCACGACACGTCGTGGAACGCCTTCGACCGGTTCGACGTCCCCATCCCATCGATCTGCACCACCACGAATCCGATTTCAGCCAGCGACTGCATCGCGTCATACGCGCGGAACGTCTTCGGCACGAACGAATCGTGCGGACCCGCATAGATGTACTCAATCACTGGGTACTTCTTCGCCGGATTGAAATTCGACGGCTTGTGGATGATGCCCCAAATGTCCGTCGCGCCGTCGCGCCCCTTGGCGACGAACACGTCCGGAGCGTGCCAGCCCGATGCCTTCAGCGCCGCGATATCTCCGCGCTCGATCTCCGCGACCGTACCGCCGTCCGCTACGCGCCGCAGCACCGAAACCGGCGGCGTATCGATGCGCGAATAAGTATCGACGAAATACGTCCCATCCGACGAAAAGCTCGTCGCGTGCGTCGCATTGCCCTCCGTAAACGCCTTTAGCCCCGTGCCGTCGAAATTCACCCGATAGAGATGCGTGTAGTACGGATCGATTCCCGCCGTCATGCCCCCTGCGCGGAACCAGATCTGCCGGTTCTTCTCATCCACTTTGTCCACGCCCCGTACAACCCACTCGCCCTTCGTGATCTGATTTTTCACTCGCCCACTGACGCCGTCATAGAGGTACAGATGATTCCAGCCGTCGCGCTCAGACGCCCAGATCACCTCGCGCCCGTCGTTTACGTCGAAGCGGTACTTCTTCGAGTAATAGTGGAAATAGGTCTTGGCTTCCTCATCGACAATCGCCCGAGCCACTCCGTTAGACGCATCCACCTCAATCAGACTGAACGCCTGATGCCCGCGCTGGTTGTACTCGAACGTGAACGCGCGGCTGTCTTTCCGCCAGGCCGCCCGCGAAATCGAATACGGATTCGGAAACAGCGCGTTCTTCACGATCGTCTGCTTCCGCCTCGCGACATCGAACAGCACCGGCTGCGGAACGTCCACCGCGTCGCCGGGCTTCGGATATTCGCGGGTGATGTACTTCGGCTGCTCCTGGTCCGGCGGCGTGGACTGCACGTATTGAATCTTGCGGTGATATCCCGGCAGCACGCGATACGCGGCGAGCTTTTGCGAATCGGGCGCCCAAACCAGAAAGCCTGCCGTGTATGCGTTCCCCTCCGAGCCGTCGTAGCTCAGCGGAACCGCCGCCTTGTCGTTCCCCTTCGGCCGCAGAAACACGTTGTAATTGCGGATCAGCGCTTCCCACTTGCCATCCGGCGACGCGACTGGCTGGTCGGCGCGCCCTCCCTGCGCGTTTCGGTCGTTGAAATTCGTCTTCTGGCAGGTGTAATCGACGATCGAACACCGATACCGGTATTCCGCGCTCTGGAACTGCAAGTTCTGATCCGGCCCCAGAGTGAACGTCGCGAACGGGAGATTCAACGCGGTCCGCGGCTCGCCATCGAGCTTCGACAACGCGGCCGCCAGTTTCTCGTGATCGAACAGCGGCATCTTCACCGCCGGATACTTCGCGTCCACGACAAAGAACTGCGCCCCGCCCTTTACCGCCTTGCGGTACCAGAATCGCGAAGTCCCATCGATCCAGGTCGCGGCGTCCGGCAGGTCGGCGACCAGCGCGAGCGTCTTGTCCTTCAATTCCGCGGCCCGCCGGTAATCGGCGGCGGTTCCCTGCGCGAAGGCCGAGATCGAGAAGATCGTGGTGAGGCAGTATCCGGAAAGTGCCAGCCGGGTGAATCGCATCGGAGTTCCTTAGTCGAGCTTTTTGGGTATCCTCCAATGTACTGCAGGAGCGGTTGCGGGCCGGTACAATCCCGGCGTAGTTCGAATCTAAGCCGGAGGCGTCTGTGTCGAATCGTGTCGAGGAAAACAAGAAGGTGGTTCTAGCCTTCTACGATCTGATGTTCAATCAATGCGCGCCAGCTCAAGCCGTCGCCGACTACGTTGGCGCGGAATACATTCAGCACAACCCAGCGGTGGCGGACGGCAAGCAAGCGTTCATTGAGTACTTCGAGCGGATGGCCAGGGAATACCCCGGCAAGCGCGCAGAGTTTAAGCGAGTCATCGCGGAGGGCGATTACGTCGTTCTGCATTGTTTTCAGCATTGGCCAGGAGACCACGATTGGGCGGGCATGGACATTTTCAGGCTGGACGCGAACGGCAGGATTGTCGAGCACTGGGACGTCCTACAGGTCGTACCCGCCGAGTCGAAGAACGACAACACGATGTTCTAGAGCCTCTCCGGCAGTTCTCAATTGGGGAGGATCCGGATCGCGTGATAGCATGAGAAAGGTCACGCCTGTGGAAATCCTTCCCTCTATCCTCGC
>JBDTTK010000400.1:0-4773 GCA_039930685.1 Bryobacteraceae bacterium
GCATCCACAGACCGGACACGACTGTAGCGTTAGCCGGTAGAATGCGGCACCCGGAGCCCAACGGAGCAAGCTAAATGGAGCAGGCTACATGTAGATGGGTACCGCGATGCCGAGCACTTTCAGCGTCCGCTCCAGTTGTACCCGGAAGAACTCCGTCATCCAGAGCAGAAACGCCCGCTTCTCCGGATTAACTTCGGCCAGCACCTGATACGAGTGATAGAAGTTGTTGAACGATTGCGCCAGCTGGAATGCGTAGCGCGCCACATGCGATGGTTCGCCTGAGGTCACCGCGCGTTCAATCGCCGACCCCGCTTTCGACGCCGCGAGCAGCAACTGCCAGCAGTCTTCGTCAGTCAACTGACGGGCCATGGCTTCCTGCGTGAGCACGGCGGAAAAGTCTGGAAGCGATTCGCCGCGGTCAGCGAGCTTGCGGAGGATGTTGCGCGCGCGGACGGACGCGTACTGTACGTAAGGACCCGTTTCGCCTTCGAAACTCAGCGCCTCCTGCAAATCAAACGCGATCACCGAATTCCGCGTGAACTTCAGCATGAAGTAGCGTAGCGCGCCGATGGCGATTTGCGTCGCGACCTCGTGCCGTTCGGCATCCGGCGAGTCCGCATGACGTGACGTTACTTCGACGAGCGCTTTCTCGATTAGCTTGTCGATCAGGTCATCCGCCTTGACGCCAAGGCCCTTTCGTCCCGACACCTCGACGTATTGCTTGCGTTTGTCTTCTTCAGAAAGGGGGATACCGAGTTCGACACAGGTCGCCGGCGTCAGCGCGACCATCTCGTAGGAAAAGTGCACACTGCGATCGGCCTGTTCGTGATAGTTCAGCGCGCGCAATCCCGCAACGACCACATCCTGTAGATAGGACTGGCGCGAGTCGATGACATTGAAAACTTGCGATCCGCCGCCGAACTTCGGCGACTCGCCCGCGGGCTCGTCGGTTGAGACCCAGGCTTGGTGGCCGTCCGGATAGGTGCTCCAAAGGCGGTAGAAGAAGTCTTTGCCCAGAAGTCCGAACTTCCAGAGCTGATAGGCGATGTCTTTGCCGACGTAGGTAACCGTGCCGTTCGACCGCACGATGACTTTGCTGTCGTCGGCGTCCTCGGATGCGCCTTCTTCCATCGCCTTCGCCGATTGCTCTTTGAACGCCGAAGCCGGCATTACCCAACAGCCCTTGTTCTTGCCTTCGTTCTCGAAGAAGATTGCCTTGCGATCTTTCAATTGCTCAAACGCCGTCGCCCAGAACTTAAGGTGTAGGATTTCGCTTTCGCGAGGCAGAACGTCGTACACGATGCCGAGGCGGTACATGGTCTTGAGGTGGCACTTGACGATTGCATCCGCTACGAGGTGCGCCATTTCCGCCGTCACGCCTTCGTCGTGCTCGATCGCGTGCAGCGCATCGCGGCGCCACTGCTGCGCCTCCGGATTGTCGGCGTAGTAGGCCGACATCTTCGCGTAGAGATCCCAGCACAGGTAGTCAAAGGGCCGCTCAGGGTGATCGATCAGACCCTGCACATCGGCTACCGATTTCTTTTCGAGCTTCTCGAAGCCGACCACGACATCCGCCACCTGAACGCCAGTATTGTCGATATAGTTCTGTACTTCGACGGTGCGTCCGCCGGCGCGCAGCATCTGCACGAACGTGTCGCCGAGAATCGCATTGCGCAAATGCCCGATGTGCGCCGCTTTGTTGGGATTAATGTTGGTGTGCTCGACGATAATCTTGCCGGCCGTCGCAGCGTCCGCGCCTTCGCGCCCCTCCAACACTCCGCGCCCGTACGCCCCGCGGTCAAAGCGGACGTTGATAAAGCCGTTCCCGGCGATCTCGAATCCGCCGACTCCGTCGATTGTCCCGACAGCGTCGATGATCTCTTGCGCGATGGCTTTCGGGGCCTTCTTCAGCGGACGCGCCAGTTGAAACGCTACCGGCAGCGACAGCTCGCCAAAGGAACTCTGCTTCGGCTGTTCCGACAGGACAGACCCGCCGCCCGGAAACTTCTCGGCCACCAGGCGCGAAAAGGCCCCCAGGATGGATTTCTCTAGTAAATGAAACACGTCCTTTCAGTATGACAACTTCGCCGATTCCCCTACAAATCGCCCCGTTCAATGTGGAAACCGGGAGGTTCGTCGAAGCGGCACGGTAGAATGGAGTTGTGCCGAAAGTGACGTTTGTAAACGACGACAAAACCGTGGAGTTCAAATCCGGCGAACTGCCCTACGATGAACATGGCAAGCCGGAGTCTCTCCTTGATGTCGCCATCAACTTTGGCATCCACATCGAACATGCCTGCGGCGGAAGCTGCGCCTGCACCACCTGTCACGTGATCGTGAAAGCCGGCGACGACAATCTTTCGGAGGCCGGCGAGGACGAGTTGGATCGCCTCGACATGGCCCCCGGCCTGACGCTCCATTCGCGGCTAGCCTGTCAGGCGGTGGTGAAGGGCGACGTGTCGATCGAGATTCCGTCCTGGAACATCAATTACGTGAGCGAAGGCGGCGGATCGATGAATCTGGGCGACGCGATTCCGCCGGCGAAGAGTTTGCCGACGGGCGGATCCCGCTAGGCGTTACTCGTACCGCAGCGCCACCATCGGATCCACCCGCGCCGCTCGCCGCGACGGAATCCACACCGCCAGCGCCGTCACTGCCAGCATCACCAGCGGAACCACAACGTACACCGCGGTATCGGGCGGAACCAAGGAGCCGGACGCCATCACCGGACCCAGGAAGTACGACCCGACCAGTCCGATTCCGATTCCTGCCACCGCCAGCACCAGGCCCTGCCGCATCACCATCCCGAGGACGCTGCGTCGGTCCTGCCCGATCGCCATGCGGATTCCAATTTCGCGCGTTCGTCCGGCGACCGAATACGCCATCAGGCCGTACAGACCAATCATCGCCAGCAGCAGCCCCACGAGCCCCATGGACCCCACAATGCGGATCAGCGCGTTCGGCAGGCCGATCGCGCGGGCTTGGAAGTAGCTGTCATAGGTCCGGATGTTGTAAATGGGCTGATTCGCGTCCAGCGCCCGGACGGCCTGGCGCATGGGTTCTACCAACGCCAGCGGATCGCCCGGAGTGTACGCCATCAGCGTCATCTCGGACCGGTCGGGCATCTGCCATAGGCACTGATAGACCATGTCCATGGGCGGCTCACCGATCCAGTTGTACTTGTAATTCTTCGCCACCCCCACAACCTGCGACCATGCCTCCTTAGTTCCCACGCGAACCCGCTTGCCGATTGGATTCTGATTCGGCCAATACTTGGCGGCGAACACTTCGTTGACCACCACCGCGAGCGGCGCCGTTGGCGTGTCGGTGGCGAGGAAAGCCCGGCCCTGGACAATGGAAACGTTGAGCGTCTGGAAGAAGTTTTCGTCCACTACAAGCCGCATCACCCCTACCGAATCCTTGCCGGGCTGGAATTCGAATCCTTCGGGCACGGCGGACGCGCCGCCGATGTTATTGCCTAACGGGATCGCGGTCATCAAGGCCGCCGCCTCCACTCCGGGCGTCGCACGGACCCGCTCACTGAGTTGGCGGTAGAAGGTCTGAATTTGCTCCGGCTTGTACTTCACGATCTTCGGATCGAATTTCATCATCAGGAGATTGCTGTGACGAAAGCCGGGGTCGGCTCTCATCAGTTGGCCGAATCCGCGGTAGAGGGCCGACGCGGCCACCAGCACGACGAGCGAGAACGCAACCTGCATGACCACCAGCGCATTCCGGCCCCAGATCCGCCGTCGCCCGGAGTCCGAAACCGTCGCCTTCAATGCCGGAACCAGCTCGGCGCGAGTGGCCTGGATCGCCGGTGCGAGCCCGAATACGAGAGCGCTGCCGAATGCCAGCAACATGCTGACCATCAACACCCGGCGGTCGAACTGGAAACTCAGCGAGATTGGAAAATCGGATGGGATCTCGATGCTTCGCAGAAACGTAGTTCCGCCCCACGCAAAAAGCAAACCGGCGAGTCCGCCGCCCAACGCAATGACGAAACTCTCCGTCAGCAACTGGCGGACCAGCCGCGCGCGCCCCGCGCCGATCGCCAGGCGGACCGCAATTTCGCGGGTCCGCGTGTGCGCGCGGCTCAGCAGCAAGTTCGCGACGTTCGCGCAGGCGACGAGCAGCACCAGCATGACCAGCGTCGAAAGGATGGCGACCATGGCTGCGTCGCCGGTGGAATTTTCGATGCGGGCCTCGAGTTCCGTCTTAACGGCGACCGAGCGGTTCTTGTTGGTGTCGGGGTAGGTCCTCTCGAGCGAGGCAGCTACGGTCGTCGCCTCGGCTTGGGCTTGCGCGATCGAGACTCCGGGAACGAGATGGCCTTTCACTTCGATCGACCGCTCGTCGCGCTTTTCGATCATTGCGTTGGATGCGTCACCGGAAAGCCGCGCCGACATGTGGAGCGGCACAAAAACTGCCGGCTGGATGAACTGATCCATTCCGACGAACTTCTCCGGCGCGACCCCGACGACGACAAACTCCGTGCCGGTCAGCCGGACTCGCTGCCCGACGACGTCGGTCCGCCCGCCCATTTGCTCCTTCCAGAACTTGTAGGAGAGCACCACTACCGCATCGCGGCCCGACACCTGATCCTCATCGGCGCGGAATCCTCGACCCAATATCGGGGGCACGCCCATCGCGTCGAAAAAATTACCGGACACATACATCGCGAGCTTCATCTGAGGAAGAGCGTCAGGCTTTTCGGCGAAGCCGACCGTGGTCAGCGAATAGCCAACGAGTCCGTTAAAGCTCTTCAACTGA
>JBDTTK010000401.1:0-4771 GCA_039930685.1 Bryobacteraceae bacterium
CGAAGTGGTGGAAGTCGTAATTGACTTCGACGGCGGGAGCCCAGGAGCAGGCGCCCATGCATTCGACCTCTTCGAGGGAGATGAGTCCGTCGGCGGTGACTTCCTTGTGGCCGATACCGAGCTTCTTGGTGGCCTGTTCCCACAACTCCTCGCCGCCGACCAGCAGGCAGGAAATATTCGTGCAGATCTGCACGTGATACTTGCCCATCGGCTTGCGGTGGAGCATCGAGTAATAGCCGATGACTTCTTCGACCTGAAGGGGCGTGACGCCGCAGCGCCTGGACACTTCCTGCACCAGATCGGGCGTGACGGAGCCGACCTCGTCCTGCGCGTACATCAGCATCGGGACGACGGCGGAGCGCTGCTTGCCGGGCGGATAGGCCTGGAGCAGCTTGGCGAATCTTTCTTCGAGTTGCGGAGAGAAAGTCATGGCCTCTTTTTAGAGCGGAGCCTAACGGTCCGTATCTCCCAAAACAAAATCCATACTGCCGAGCGAAGCGATCGAGTCGGCGATCAGCTTGCCTTTAAGCAACGCCGGGAGAGCCTGCACGTTGCCGAAACTGGGCGTCCGCATGTGGACGCGGTAGGGCTTGGAGGTTCCATCGCTAACGACGTAGTAGCCGATTTCGCCTCGAGGAGACTCGATGCAGACGAAGGCTTCGCCCGCGGGGACACGGAAGCCTTCGGTGACGATCTTAAAATGATAGATGAGCGCTTCCATCTGCGTCTTCATCTTTTCGCGGTCGGGGAGGACGACGTGGGGCGCATCCGCCTGCCAGGGTCCTTCGGGCATGCCTTCGAGCGCCTGTTTGATGATGCTCGCGCTTTGGCGCATTTCTTCGATGCGCACGCGGTACCGGGCGAATACGTCATTTTCGTGATACACGGGAACCGTGAAGTTGAATTTGTCGTAACTCGAGTACGGCTCCTGTTTGCGGATGTCCCAATTGACGCCCGCGGCGCGGAGCATGGGTCCGGTGATGCCGAGGTCGAGCATGTCCTCGACGGAAATGTAGCCGACGCCCTTGGTACGGCGCGTCCAGATGGGGTTGCTGTTGAGCAGGTCCTCGTATTCGTCGACTTTGCTCGGGAAGGCGTTGATGAACTTGCCGACCACTTTCTGCCAGCCGCGCGGCGGTTCGAGGGCCAGGCCGCCGACGCGGATGTAGCTGGTCATCATGCGCTGGCCGGAGAACATTTCGAGGATGCGCAGGAGGTCTTCGCGTTCGCGGAAGCAGTAGAAAAAGACGCTCATGGCGCCGATGTCGAGGGCGTGGGTGCCGAGCCAGACCAGGTGGCTGTTGAGGCGCGTGAACTCGGTCATCATCACGCGCATCCACTGGGCGCGTGGCGGGATTTCGATCTGGAGCAGCTTTTCGACGGCGAGGGCGTAGCCGAGGTTGTTCGAAAGATTGGCGAGGTAGTCGACGCGATCGGTGAGCGTGACGGCTTTCTGCCAGTTGAGAACTTCGAACTGCTTTTCGATGCCGGTGTGGAGGAAGCCGATGTCGGGCTCGGCGCTGATGATGGTTTCGCCTTCGAGTTCGAGGACGATGCGGAGCACGCCGTGGGTCGACGGGTGCTGCGGACCCATGTTGAGGGTCATGCGGCGGGCGGATACGGGCGAATCGGGCGCTTCCTCCACTGCGGGGAAGGTCGAAACGTGATCTTCAAGTCCTTTGATCATTGCTGTTTCCTCATTCCGCCGTTGGGTAGCTGTACTTGTAGCCGTGCACAGGGTAGTCCTTGCGGAGCGGGTGGCCTTCCCAGTCGAGCGGGAGCAGGATGCGGGTCAGATTCGGGTGGTTGCGGAAGCCGATGCCGAACAGGTCGAACACTTCGCGCTCGTACCAGTTGGCGCCGCGCCAGACAGAGGTGACGGAATCGATTTCGGGGTTTTCGCCGGGCAGTTTGCACTTCAGGCGGATGCGCTCGTTCTTGTCGAGCGAATGGAGATGATAGACGACTTCGAAGCGCGGCTCGACGAGATGCCAGTCGATGGCGGTAATCGTACTCAGGCGAATAAATTTCTGCTCGTTCTTGAGGAAGCGGCAGACGGCGACGATGTGGGCGGGGTCGATCCAGAGAGTGACTTCGCCAAGTGCGGAGTCGCCGGTGACGACGGCGTCCGCGAATGCCGAGTCCACGGCGGAGGCGGTCGCGTGGTCTTTCAAGATTTCAGGCAGCATGGTTATCAGTTATTTTTTCGACGGCTCGTTCGGATCTTCGAGCGCCCAATCGAGGGCGCCCTTCTTCCAGACGTAAAAGAAGCCGCAGAGAACTAAAACAATAAAGAGCAACATTTCGACGAACGCAAACATCTTCAGTTCACGGTAGACGACGGCCCAAGGGTACAGGAAGACAGCTTCGATGTCGAACAGGATGAAGATCATTCCGACGAGGTAGAACTTCACGCTGAATCGCTCTTTCGCGTTTCCAGCAGGAGCCATGCCGCACTCGTAGGGAGTGTCTTTCTGGGGGCTGCGCGCGCGCTTGCCGAGCAGGCTGGAGGCAGCGACGAGTCCGCCGGCAATCGCAATGGCGATCGCAAGCTGAACCAACACTGGAAAGTAGATTTCGAACGCTGTAGGCGACATGTAGGTAGAAACGCTGAACGGAGTCTAACCTATGACTATAATGAGGGGCGAAACGGAGTGTCAAACCGGCAGCCCAGATTTCGCACGACAGAACGGTGACAGAAGATGATTTCAGACGCGACGGAAACGATCGGAATTGTAGTAAACGGGGAGCCACGATCGGTGGCGCGGCCGAAGAATCTGCTGACGCTGCTGCTCGCTTTAGAGATCGACCCGGAGAAGGTGGCTGTTGAGTTGAATCGCGCGATCGTCCGGCGTCCGGATTGGGCGGCGACTTCCGTTACCGAGAATGCACAGCTCGAAGTTGTCCAATTTGTTGGGGGCGGCTGAGGCAAATACCCCCACCGGCAGGGCTATTGACAGTGCCCGTGCTTCCGGTACAATCTTCTAGGTTCCTGCGATTCGCCACCACGAAAGAGATCAAAAATGTTCAAAACACGGAGAGGCCGTCCTGAAGCTGAACCCGCAGAGCGCAATTACACGTCCAGCGACGTGGCGCGCATCGCGGGAGTCAGTCTTCGGCAGCTTCAGTGGTGGGACGAGCGGAAGGTAGTTTCTCCGCGGCATGAAGGGCATCGCCGCGTGTACCTGCCGGGGGAAGTGGTCGAGATCACAGTAATCGCCGAATTGCGCCGCAAGGGATTCTCTCTGCAAAAAATCCGGCGTGTGTTGCGTTTCTTGCAGAAGGAAATGGGCCGTAAGCTGAACGAGGTGGTGGGACAGAACGACCTGCACCTGGTGACCGACGGCAAGTCGATTTACCTCGAAGACCATCAGGAGCGGATCATCGACATCCTGAAAAATGCGCGGCAACCGATGTTTCTCGTCTGCGTGTCGGACCAGGTCCGGCGGCTGGGCGAAAACACGGAACGGAAGCCGATGTCGCGCGTCGAACCGGGTATGGCAGTCCGTCGAGCCAAGATCGGCTAGCGGTTCCGCCTGGCGCGGGAAGGGTCCCCGCCGATCCGCCGAATTCGCGCCTATAATGTAATCAGGCTGGGAGGCCCTTCGATGCCCACGCGCCGACCTTTCGTCTACGCACTCTTATTTATTGCTCTTTGCTCGGTTGGTGCCGGTCTATTCGGGCCAAGCCGGGTTTCCGCCGCCAGCAGCCCGGAAGACCAATTAGCGCAAAGCATGCGGGCGTTCACGAAGGTGTACGACCTGGTGGAGCAGAACTTTGCGGATCCGGTCAAGGCGGACAAGGCGGTTTACAACGGGGCGATCCCCGGCATGCTGAAGACGCTCGATCCGCACTCGAACTTCTTCGATCCGAAGACATTCGCGCTGATGCGCGAAGACCAACGCGGCCACTATTACGGCGTCGGCATGCAGGTGGGTCCGCGAAACGGCAAAACCATCGTCATCGAGCCGTTTGCCGGTACCCCGGCGTATAAGGCGGGGCTGCGGCCGGGCGACGTGCTGCTGTTCGTCAACGATAAGAACACTGAGGGCATGACGACGACCGAGATTGCCGATACGCTGAAGGGACCGCGCAATACTCCGGTGCAGATCGTTGTTTCGCGCCAGGGCGAGGCTAAGCCTCTGACGTTTAACCTGATGCGCGACGAGATTCCGCGCAACTCGATCAAGACCGCGTTTTTTGTCCGGCCAGGCATCGCGTTCATCGACATCGATTCGTTCACCGAGACCACCAGCCGCGAGCTCGAAGACAATCTGAAGCGCCTCGGCGAGAACAACATCCGGGGCCTGATCCTCGACCTGCGGGCGAATCCGGGCGGCTTGCTGAATGAAGGCGTGGATGTCGCGGGCCATTTTCTAAAGAAGGGCGATCTGGTGGTTTCGCACCGCGGACGCGCTTCCGCCGAGAAGCCTTACATCGCTCGCCGCGGGAATTCCGGCAAGGACTACCCGGTGGTCGTTCTGGTGAATCGCTATTCGGCTTCGGCCGCGGAAATCGTAGCGGGCGCACTGCAAGATCATGACCGGGCCTGGATTCTGGGAGAGAACACGTTCGGCAAGGGGTTGGTGCAAACCGTATATCCGCTGGGCGAGAACACGGGCCTCGCACTCACGACCGCGCACTACTACACGCCTAGCGGACGCCTGATCCAGCGCGACTACTCGAACATCTCGTTTCTCGATTACTACTATCACAAGAACCTCGAGGCGAAGAACGCGAAGGACGTCAAGATGACCGACAGCGGCCGCAC
>JBDTTK010000402.1:0-4771 GCA_039930685.1 Bryobacteraceae bacterium
ACTCACCGGCCCAAACGCTCGATTCGTTGAGCTGGATCCGCTCACGCCTTGGCCCGCCAAACACCATTGCACCCAACCGTCCGTTGCCCAGCGGAAGCGCTTCATTCCAATTCGCGGCGGCCTCGCGATACCAGAGCACGTCCGCCGCGTCGGCAACTCCGGCGATCAGCAGAAAGAGAATCGGAAGCCATCGTCGCATCGCTGACCAAATGATACGCGTCGCGCGGCCTGGTCCGTTCGGCCCTAGATGCTAGAGCGCCAATTCCTTCCGTACTTCGATGAATTTCTGAATCGCGAATTCCAAATCCTCGCGCGTATGTCCCGCTGAGATCTGCGTCCGAATCCGCGCCTTGCCTTGCGGCACCACCGGATACGAAAACCCGACGACGTAGACGCCCTTCGCGAGCATTGCGCTCGCGATCCGTCCGGCCAGCGCCGCATCCCCAATCATGATCGGAACAATCGGATGCTCACCCGCGAGCACCGTGTACCCCGCCTTTGCGATTTCCTCCCGGAAGAACCGCGTATTCTCGCGCAACCGATCCCGCAACTCGCCGGACTCCGCCAGAATCTCCAACACCTTCAACGAAGCGGCCACGATCGGCGGCGCCACCGAATTCGAAAACAGATACGGCCGCGATCTCTGCCGCAGCAATTGCACGATCTCCTTGCGCCCGCTAGTGTACCCGCCGCTCGCGCCGCCTAAGGCCTTGCCGAGCGTTCCCGTGATGATGTCGATGCGCCCCTCGACGCCGCAAAACTCTGGTGTTCCGCGCCCATTTTTCCCCATGAACCCAACGGCGTGCGAGTCGTCGACCATCACCAGCGCGCCGTACTTCTCCGCCAAATCGCAGATCTCGCCGAGTTTGGCGATGTAGCCGTCCATCGAGAACACGCCGTCGGTCGCGATCATCACGAACCGCGCCGACGTCTTCGCTTCCTGGAGCTTCACCTCGAGATCCGCCATATCACCGTTCTTATAGCGGAACCGCTGCGCCTTCGACAGCCGGACCCCGTCGATAATGCTCGCGTGATTCAGTTCATCCGAAATGATTGCGTCTTCGGCATCAAGCAGCGTCTCAAAGAGCCCTCCGTTTGCATCGAAGCAAGATCCATACAGGATCGTGTCCTCAACGCCGAGAAACCGGCTCACCGCCCCCTCCAGTTCCTTGTGGATCGACTGGGTGCCGCAGATGAAGCGCACGGACGCGAGGCCATACCCCCAGCGGTCCAGCGATTCCTTCGCCGCCTTCACCACCGCCGGATGGTTCGCTAGGCCGAGATAATTGTTCGCGCACATATTCAGCACGGAACCGCCCGCGGTCACATGGGCCTGCTGCGCCGAATCGATCACCCGTTCTTCTTTGAACAAGCCCGCCTGCCGGATCTCGTCCAACCGTCCCTGCAAATGCCCTTGGAATTCGCCGTACATCACGCCCTCCAGTCCAGAATCACTTTGCCGCAATTGGCCGACTTCATCGCGGCAAACCCATCCTCAAAGTCGCCATACGGCATGCGGTGAGTGATCACCGGCTCGATGTTCAACCCGGATTCGAGCATCACCGTCATCTTGTACCAGGTCTCGTACATCTCGCGTCCGTAGATCCCCTTGATGGTCAGCATTTTGAAAATCACTTGCCGCCAGTCGATCGGCATCTCCTGACTCGGGATGCCCAGCATCGCGATCTTTGCGCCGTGCGCCATATTCGCAATCATGTCGCGGAACGCCGACGGATTTCCCGACATCTCGAGACCGACGTCAAAGCCCTCGGTCATTCCCAATTCCTTCTGCACATCGCCGAGCGCTATTTCCATCGGATTCACCGCACGCGTGACGCCCATCTTCTTCGCCAGTTCCAGACGGTTCGGATTCACATCGGTGATCACAATGTGCCGCGCGCCAGCGTGCCGCGCCACCGCCGCCGACATCAACCCAATCGGACCGGCCCCAGTGATCAGCACGTCCTCGCCGAGAATATCGAACGACAGCGCCGTGTGCACCGCGTTTCCGAACGGATCGAAGATCGACGCCACATCAAGCGACACGCCCGCGTGATGCTTCCAAACGTTCGTCATCGGCAGCACGACGTACTCCGCAAAACATCCCTGCCGGTTCACGCCGAGCCCCTTCGTATACGCGCACAGGTGACGCCGCCCGGCGAGGCAGTTCCGGCAGTGGCCGCAAATCACGTGGCCTTCGCCGCTCACAATCATCCCCGGCTGAAACTCCGTGACGTTGGAACCGACCGCCGCTACTTCGCCGACGAACTCATGTCCGATCGCCATCGGAACCGGAATCGTCGCCTTCGCCCAATCGTCCCATTCATAAATGTGAAGATCGGTGCCGCAAATACCGGTCTTCAACACCCGGATCAGCACGTCGTTGATGCCGTACTCCGGCATCGGAATCTCTTCGAGCCACAACCCGCGTTCGGCCTTGCTCTTCACGAGCGCTTTCATGTTTGCTCCTCCACGATATCGCCGCTCTTGTCCGGTATAATCGATCTTTTAATGGTAGACCTCACCTATCCGGGATGCAAGAGCGATGTCCACTAAACCGGAATCACGATCCCGCAAGCCCAAGAAGGCCGCCGAACCCGCGCCGGCTGCCGTCGCCGTCCACCTCGCCGAGCGCGTCCGCGCGCTCCGCACCGAGCGCAAATGGTCGCTCGACACGCTCTCCGCTATCTGCGGAGTCAGCCGCTCCATGCTGAGCCAGATCGAGCGCAACGACGTCAACCCGACCCTACAGGTAATCTACGGCATCGCCCACGCCTTCGGCATGTCGATCGGCGAACTCGTTGAAGTCCCCGGCGCCTCTTCGTCGCTGAGCGTCATCCGCGCGGATGACCGCGCCTACTACTACAAGTCCGACAAGGACTGCCAGATCCGGACTCTCTCGCCGCTCCATCTCGAAAAGGACGTCGAGTTTTACGAGGTCCGCCTCAAGCAGCGAGGAGCCCTACGCAGTTCAGCGCACTTCGCCGGAACGCGCGAATTCCTCACCGTCCAGCGCGGACGCGTCCGTGTCGAGTCCGGCGGCGACTCCGACGTGCTGAACCCCGGCGATTCGATCACCTACCGCGCGGACGTTCCCCATGCCATCGTCAACACCGGCCGCGAGGAGGCTGTCCTGTTTCTCGTCGACATTTACCGTCAGGGCTCGTGACGATCGGCGGGACGGCGCGTCTGTTGGGAGATGGCATCGTGGAAGCTACTTGCCTTGCTCGTCGCGCAAGCGGCATTGGGCGAAACCTGGTTCGACCATCTCGGCCTGCCGCCCGGACGGCATCCCGTCGGATTCCGGATCGTCCGTCAGTTCGACCTTTCCCGTTTCCAGCCCCCGACTTCCGCCGGAAACGACCGAGCGACGCCCGTCACAATCTGCGTTTGGTATCCGGCCGCCCCCGGCAACGCGAGACCGGCCTTGACGCTCGGGGACTATTGGGGATTGGGGCGAGCCATCGCCACGACCAGTACCCCGCCCGCTGGACCACCACCAACGGCCACCGTCCAAAACACGGCCAAATTCGCCTTCGGTCTCGAGATCGACGCCGCCGCGGCTGACCGCATCCTTGCGACTCCGATGCTTGCGCGGCGCGACTCATTTCCCGTGAATGGCAAGTTTCCTGTCGTCATCGGCGGTCTCGAGGCACCGCACAATAGCGCCGCCTTCGCCGAGTATCTGGCGAGCCGCGGTTACATCGTCATCACCTCGCCGAGCCTTCCGCGGACCGGCACGCTCCAGGCATCCCGCCCGCTCATCGCGCTCGAAACCCAGACCCGCAATCTGGAATTTCTTGCCGGATTTATGCGCGGCATGCCACAGGCCGATCCGACTCGGCTGGCAATCGTCGCCGCCAACTTCGACGGCATGGCGGGCCTCGTCTTTGAAATGCGGAACCTCGCAGTCTCGGCCGTCGTTAGCCTGGATGGCTGGGAAGGAAAGGCCAACAGCGTCGGGACTCTCCGCGCGGCGCTCGACTTCGATCCGCAGCGCCTTCGCGTGCCCTATCTGCTGTTCTCTCAGAATGAAGCCAACCCGCCTCCCGGGCTCGCGCTCGACGACCGCATTTTCGACTCGCTTCGCTACTCCGAACGCGCAGCCTATTCGATTCAGGGCCTCAACCACGGCTCCTACGTACTCCATCTGCTAGCTGGCGCAATCGCATCCGCTGAACAGAGACCCGGTTTCCGCTTCGTGATGGAGCGCACTGCGGATTGGCTGGACGCCTTCCTCCGGCGGGATGCTGCTGCGGCGGAGCGCATCAAGGCCACGCCCGCCGCTGTCACGTTCACGCATCGGCTTGAGCAGCACGCCCTGGATCCGCTGCCCACCGAGGAGGAAGTGGAAGAGATGGTCATGGCCGGAGGCGTCGATCGCCTGGCCGACATCTTTCGCCGCGCCGTTCGGGCAAATCCAGACGCGGTCCTCTTTACACCGCAAACCCTCGATCTCTACGCGTTCCGCTTCGAGCAGCGAGGCAACCTGCCCGCCGCCATCGCGATCGTGCAACTCCGCACGGAGGCGTTCCCCGCTTCGTGGGCTGGATGGAATCGCCTCGCCGGATTGCAGGAGAAGGCCGGACGCCGATCCGACGCGGCCCAGTCTCTCGACAAGGCGATCCAAGCCATCGAGGCCGATGCCAGCCTCAGTGCGGAAGCCAAGCGCCGCCAATCGGATGCTCTCAGTGAGCGGCGCAAGTCGCTTCGGTAGGTGCCCGCCTACCCCGGTCGCGGCGTGTAAGCTTTCACAAATCTACGAGATAAC
>JBDTTK010000403.1:0-4771 GCA_039930685.1 Bryobacteraceae bacterium
ACGGTTTACCAGATAAGCAGTGGCGGCGGAGGCTCGGCCGGCGAAGGTCCGGCAGCGCTCAGCGCGGGCTCACCCTTGATACTCAATGGCCCGGGTGCGGCGAATAAAGCGGTGCCCCGCGAAAGTGACGGCGTCTATCGAGCGACGCTCTACGCCAGTGGATTGCTAGGGGCGGGCGCGGAAGGAAGTCCGACGCTGTCGCCTGGGAGCTACTCGATCGCGGCGCCGGGCGGTGCGGACATCGGACCCTTCACGGCCACGATGAACTTTCCCGCCGATCTGGTTTGGACGAATCAGGACTCGATTGCGAGTCCGATCTCGCGGAGCGCTCCGCTGACGGTCCGCTGGACGGGAGGCGGTACGGGAGTCACGACGATTACAGGATCGGGCGTGATCGTTGGAACGTCCGCGGCGTCCTTGTTCATCTGCACCGCGCCCACATCGGCCGGTACCTTCACGGTGCCAGTCAGCGTGCTGCAGCAGCTTCCGATTATCACAAACGATGAGACGTCCGTCGGTACGCTGGTCGTGGCGTCGACCTCGGATACGTCCAAAGGCCAAGGTGCCTTTACCGCGCCGCTGGTAGGCGGAGGCACGACGGATCAGGCGTTCTTTACCTATACGTTCAGTCTCACTAAGCAAACCGGCTGGAACTAGCCGGTGTCGTCGGAGCGCGGTTGTGCACTCGGATTTCCAAGGCGTTGATATGCGGGCTTCCTTCGTGCAGGGAAGCCCGCGACATCGGCGCAGGTTGCTTTGGCTGGCCGCAGAAGCCCGCCTCGAGCAAAGGTTCAGGCTCCGGGAGCGCGGTAGGCCACGGGTTTGGAGAGGGCCTCGTCTGCTTCCTGAACGGTCAGTAGCACGGTCGTCTTGGTGTGAGCTGCGCCGGCGGCGCAGGCGGCTGATGCGAGTGCCGCGGCGCAGAGATGGTCGGGCAAGTCCACGATGAGCATGGCGTCATGATCGCCGAGACAGTAGTACATCGCTTCGAGTTTTCCGCCCATCTTCTTGGCGGCTTGCGTGACGGCGGCCTTTCGACCGGAAGCTTTGTCCCTGGCGAGCCCTTTGTAGCCTTCCTCCGTGTACGTTGCTTCGATTAAGAACTTAGGCATGGTGAGCCTTCCTATTCCGGTCGATCGGATTCGCGGAGCCCGTTCGAACCTGCGTAAGTATACTCTACGGTCAGCTTGTCGAAGCCGTGCAGGAATGGGAATCGCCGTCCGCCTAGATGGCGGGAATGATTTCCGTTCGATGTCCGATTCCCATTGCGCTCTCGAAACGCTTCCCGCCGCAGTAATCCCAGATAGCGTTCTGCATGTCTACGGGGATCCAATACGTCGCTAATCGCCGACTCCTTGCGGATCGGATTCGATGGATCGTTCAGAACGATCGGTTCTAAGCCGCTCACTTCGATCGCGGCTCTTCTTGGGTTTATGGCTCGACGCCGACCGCGATGGCGGATTTGGTTCCGCCGCCGAAGTAGATGCGCTGGGTTGCCTTGACGAAGTCCGAAGCTTTGGCGTTGTTGATGTCGACGAACTTCTGCGGGTTGCGGTCCGCGAGGGGGAACCAGGAGCTCTGGATCTGGATCATGACGCGGTGGCCGCGGCGGAAGGTGTGATAAATGTCCGGCATATCGAAGGCAATCTTTTCGACTTTGCCTGGAGTAAAGGCCTCGGGTTTTGAATACGAATTGCGAAAGCGGCCTCTGAATGGCTCGCCGCGGACCAGCATCTGGAATCCGGCGAGCCGGTAGTTAATGACGGCTTCGCGGTTCATGCTATCGGCGGGGGGAGTGGTAACGAAGGCCGGGGTGGCGGACGCTTGTGCAGCCGCAGCGGCGGCACGCTCGGCAGCGGCGACGGGTTGCGGCGTGTCTGCGGGGAAGACGTCGATGATTTTGACGACCCAGTCGGAGTCGGTGCCGGTGGTGGAGACATAGAGCTCGGGGTGGATGGGGCCAGCGAAGGTAAGGTCGGCGTCGAGGACATCGGTCTCGAAGGTCAGGACGTCGGGGCGGGAGGAGGCGAAGCGCTGGTCCCAGACCATGTATTCGCGGGCCATACCGGTATTCTGTCCGTCGATGTACGGGACGGGCTTGTTGGGGTCGCTGACGTATTCTTCAAAGCCTTCGGCCGAGGGCGCGGTAAACGAGAGCTTGCCGTTGGGCTGGAAGTAGAGCGACTTCGCCTGGGCGTTCGAGGGCGGCCATTTGTCGAGCTTGTGCCATTCGTTGCGGCCGGTCTGGAAGACGTATGCTTCGGGGAGCTTGGGGTCCGGCTTGCCTTTCAGGTAGTGCGAGAAGAAGGGGAATTCGATGTTTTCGCGGTAGAATTCGCTAGTTTTGGCGTCGAATTGAATATTGCCAAGGACTTCGCCGACATCGCGCGACCACTGTCCGTGATACCAGGGGCCCATGACGAGGATATTGTTGGCGCCGGGTGAGAGCTTCTCCGTGTACTTGTAGACGTTGATGGCTCCGAAGAGATTTTCGGCGTCGAACCAGCCGCCGACGGTCATGACGGCGGGCTTGACGTTCTTCAAGTGGGGGCGGAGGTTCTTGGCCTGCCAGAAGTCGTCGTAGACGGGGTGCTTCATCATTTCATTCCAGAAGGCGACGTCGTTCTTGTAGTACTTTTCGTTGACGTTCGCGAGCGGTCCGACTTTGTTGAGGAAGAAGTCGTAGCCGTCGGGCTGGGTTGCGGGCAGACTGTAGGCGACGCCCTGGTCGGCGGCGTTGGTGGGCTCGGGCCGGGCGCGTCCGAAGCCGTTGAAGAAGCGGTAAGCATGCGGCAGGAAGGTGACGCCGTTGTGATGGAAGTCGTCGCCGACGAACCAGTCAGAGATGGGGGCCTGCGGGGATGAGGCGACGAGGGCGGGGTGCGCGTCGATCATTCCGGCAGCGGTGTAGAAGCCGGGGTAAGAGATTCCCCATTGCCCGACCTTGCCGTTGTTGTTCGGGACGTTTTTGACGAGCCAATCCACGGTGTCGTAGGTGTCGGAGGACTCGTCGACGTCGGTGGAGCCCTTCTTGTTGTCGATGTGCGGCGTCATGTTGACGAAGGTGCCTTCGCTCATGTTGCGTCCGCGGACGTCCTGATAGACAAAGATGAAGTTGTCTTTGGCGAACTTCTCGTTGGGGCCGAGGCTGGTGGGAAAGCTGTTGGGTCCGTAGGGCGCGACGCTATAGGGCGTCCGCGACATCATCATGGGCCACTTCTCGGAATGATCCTTAGGGACGTAAACGGCAGTGAACAGCTTCTTGCCATCACGCATGGGGATTCGGAATTCATACTTCGTATAGTTTGCCTTGACGTATTCGAGGCCTTGCGCGACGAGGCTGGAGGCGAGGGTTAGGAGAGCGAGGAGGAGGCGGGTACGCATGGTTGATTCAATAGGGTACACGATCGGCGTTTGCGAGTTCTGCATTCTGCCCCGTGTTCCACGTCATTCGCCCCTCGGTGGGGCGTAAGTGTTCCCCGGAAGGCCGGATCGAGTGCCGGTCCGGAGTGGCTGGGGACTAATTGCGTATCTGATGGGAAATCAGCGAGATAAAAATATGCTGGTGAGCGGGTACCGCCAATTGTCCTTAATTGCCGGTGCCACTTTCCACGCTAAGGCCCATCCTTCTTCGATTGCTGCAATTTCACTCTACTGTTACGATTTCGCCAAAGAGGTCTCACAAGTCTGAGGCGGCGCGTTTGGCGCATTTTTAGAGTTGGGGTTGGTCGTTCTTATTTCTTAGCTCCCCGGCACGTCCTGAGAGGTTTGGACAGTGGCGGCGGACTTACGTGTACACGCTGTGGGAGGCTGCACTGTGAAATCCAGGGGTATACTCGCGCTGTTTTTCCTAATAATGACGATGGAGAGCGCTTTCGGCCAGGTGGCCGGCGGGCTCAAAGGATCCGTTGTCGATGCGACAGGAGCGTCGGTTCCAGGCGCAAAGGTAAATCTGCTGCTGCCAGGCGGCAAGGCGGCAATTCTTTCGACCGAGACGAACGCCAGCGGGCTGTTCGATTTTACGGCGGTTAGGCCAGACCTATATGTTCTCGAAATTGAGCATGCTGGATTCGCCAAGACCTCGATGCAGAACCTGAAAATCGATCCGGTTCGCGTAACGGAGCTGTCACCGATCAGGCTGGAGATCGTATCCACATCGCAAACCGTTGAAGTATCGGCGGCGGCGCAAACGATTCAGACGAATTCGTTTGAAGTGGCGAGCACAGTGACGCAGGATCAGGTGATCAATTTGCCGGTACTCGACCGGCAGGTGAACAATCTGTTCTACACGCAGGCGGGCGTAAATACGAATAGCCGCACCACGACCGTGATCAACGGATTGCGCGCGCAGAATTCGAGTGTGACGTACGAAGGCGTCAACGTCCAGGACAATTTCATCCGTGTGAACGGACTGGACTACATTCCGAACAAGCTGACGATCGGCGAAGTGCAGGAACTGACCGTGTCGTCATCGAACGCGAATCCGTCTATTGGCGGTAACGCGAGCACTATTACGCTGGTGGCGCCGTCTGGTGGAAATTCGTTCCACGGCAGCGCGTATTGGTACAACCGCAACAACGCGTTGAGCGCGAACGACTGGTTCAGTAACAAGGCCGGCGTGGACCGCGCCGAGTTGAACTTGAACCAGTTCGGCGGCGGCGTTTCCGGCCCGATCAAGAAGGACAAGCTGTTCTTCTTCACGAACTACGAGACTTACAATCTGCACGCGACGTCGCCGCAGATCAACACGATTCTGACTCCGTCGGCGAGG
>JBDTTK010000404.1:0-4768 GCA_039930685.1 Bryobacteraceae bacterium
GAAATACGATGAGCCCGAGGTGTACTTCGGGTCGCGCGGGCAAGGGCGCGTCGTCTACTTCCCGTGGGACCTGGACCGAACCTTCTGGGAAGTCCTCGACAAGGACCACCGAACGTTGTTGCACAACGCAGTCTCATGGGCCACCAACGAACCGCCTCCGGTCACTGTAGAAGGCCCGGGAATGTTCGACGTCACGGCGTGGAAGCAAAAGCAATCCATGACCGTTCACCTCGTCAATCTGACCAATCCGATGGCCATGAAGGGTCCGATCCGCGAAGTGATTCCGGTGAATGCGCGGGTCGGCATCCGGATTCCGGCGGGCGCGAAGGTAAAAGCCGTCAAGTTGCTGTCCTCGGGGCGAAGCGTGACGCCCAAGCAAGCAGGTGGAGTGATTTCACTCGACGTACCTGCGATCGGAATCCACGAGGTCGTCGCCGTCGATTTCGCCTAGTCAAGACGGATCGATCCGTAGAAACGAAAACTCAGCGCGAAAGCCTTCGCCTTTGGGACTGCACGCGTACAGGCCGCACTTCAATTCGGGGCCGATGCCGTGGAGATGCGCGATCCGAAGCATCGTCCACACGGACCCGTCCGTCGAATACTGGACCGTCAGGTCGTCACCTTCTCGACTGACGCGCAACCAGATCTCTTGACCGTTCCGATCGAAATCTTGCACCGACCAGTCGGAGTAACCTCCATTCGTAACGACGGCGCCCAGCTTCTGCGGGTCGTCGCCCTCGTATTCAACGGACGTCTTCAGCCAGCAATTCTGGTCCATGCGAACCATCAAACCGGCCTGATCGTACTGGTGGGCGGGGTGAAAGCGCAGGTGCGTGGTCATCGCAAAATCACCGGCGACTGGAGCGTAAAGGAAGTGGCCGTTGTCCACCTCAAAACCGTAATGCGTTCTTTGCCAAAAGTCCGTAGGAGAATCCGGCTCGACGATGAGCACGGAGCGCGTAGGCTCTACCCACCAACGCTTCGGAGCGTTCATCCATTGGAGCTCGGGATCCAGGGCGGCGCTGTCAAACCGTTGGTCGAGGTGTCGCATTTCACGCACCCCGAGCCGCAAATACGCCACTCACAAGAGTCTGCGCCTCCGCTTCGATCTGATGCAGGTGATCCGTACCCAGGAAGCTTTCGGCGTAGATCTTATAGATCTCTTCGGTGCCCGAAGGCCGAGCGGCAAACCACCCATCGGCTGTCGCGACTTTGAGTCCGCCGATCTTGTTGCCATCGCCGGGAGCCGTCGTCAAGATTCGCTCGATGGGTTGCCCCGCAAGATCGCCGGGCGGTAGGTCCTTCTCGCTGAGGTTCGAAAGGATTGCTTTTTGCTTGGCGGTTGCGCGGGCCTCGATCCGTTCGTACTGCGGATCGCCTAATGTTTCCGTAAGGCTGCGATAGATCTCGCCCGGATCGCGGCCCGATCGCGCCGTAATCTCGGCGGACAGTAGTGCGGCGATGATTCCGTCTTTGTCCGTGCTCCAAACCGTTCCGTCGCGGCGGAGGAACGACGCCCCGGCGCTCTCCTCGCCTGCGAAGCCGACTGAGCCGTCCAAAAGCCCGTCTACGAAGAACTTGAAGCCGACCGGAACTTCGTGCAGCCTGCGCCCGAGCTGCCCAGTAACGCGGTCGATCATACTGCTGCTGACTACGGTTTTACCGACGGCAGAGTCCGCTCGCCATTGAGGCCGATTCGCAAAGAGGTAGTGAACGCAGACCGACAGATAGTGGTTCGGCGGCATCAGACCGTCGCCTTTCAGTACGATTCCGTGCCGATCGTAATCCGGATCGCAGGCGAACGCGACGTCGAACGAGTCTTTCAACTGAATCAGCTTGCGCATCGCGTAAGAAGACGAAGGATCCATGCGAATGCGTCCGTCCCAGTCGACCGACATGAATCGAAATGTGGGGTCGACGGTTTCGTTCACGATCTTCAGATTCAAACGGTAGCGTTCGGCGATCGGGGCCCAATAGTGAACTCCCGCGCCGCCAAGCGGATCCACGCCGAGAATCAACCCGGAGCCGCGGATGGCGTCCATGTCAATAATATTGTCAAGATCGTCCACGTACTCGCGGAGGTAATCATGCTCGACGACCAAAGCCGACTTCCTGGCGGTATCGAACGCAACGCGCTTGACGCCATTTAGATTCGCGCTGAGAAACTCGTTGGCTTTGGTCTCGATCCAGGAGGTGACGCTTGAGGATGCCGGTCCGCCGTGCGGCGGATTGTATTTGAAGCCGCCGTCCTCTGGAGGGTTATGGGAAGGAGTGACGACAATTCCGTCCGCGAGCGCCGTCGTCCTGCCCTTGTTATGGCACAGAATAGCGTGCGAAACGGCCGGTGTGGGCGTAAATTCGTGATCCTTTGAAATCCGCACGTGGGCTTCATTCGCCGCTAGAACCTCCAACGCCGTTTCGAAAGCCGGATACGAGAGAGCGTGCGTATCGATGCCGATGAAGAGCGGCCCGTCGATCCCTTGCTCCCGCCGGTACAGGCAGATGGCCTGCGTGATCGCGAGAATATGATGCTCGTTGAACGTTCGATGGAGTGACGAGCCTCGATGCCCTGACGTGCCAAAAGACACGCGCTCGGCCGCAACTGCCGGATCCGGACGATCGTTGTAATAAGCGCTCCGCAGCTTCGGGATGTCGATCAGCATGGAGGCGTCGGGAGAGGTACCGGCCTTTGGATTAACGGTCATCAGTTGGGTCCTTGTTCCTGCGTAATTCGTCCGAACCTTATTGTTGCAAGAGGAAGCCGTCAAGCGAGAACTCGAGGCGGGATTCCTCGGGAGAGCAGATTTCTTGTCATGTACTTGGCAGGCCGCTTCAGCCACGCCGGACTGTCCCGTACCGTTTCTCACCAGGCGTGACATCAAAAGCTCCGTTAGGCTAGCCTATAGAGATGGCTTCCCCCGGCCGTCCGGAGTCCAGAAGGCGCAGCCGAAAGAACGGTCTCGCGCCCACGCCTGCGCCGCTCCCGTCGCCTCCGCCAGTCACCAATCCGCCCGCCGACCCCAAGCTCTTCAACAACCGGGAACTTAGCCTACTTGATTTCCAGCAGCGGGTCCTCGACGAGGCTCAGGATCCTCGCAATCCGCTCTTGGAACGCGTGAAGTTTCTGTCTATCGTTGGCTCTAATCTGGACGAGTTTTTTATGGTCCGCGTGGCTGCAATCAAGGAGCAGATTGCCGCGCGCATTGCCGAAGTCGGCCCGGACGGCTTGTCTCCGGCGACCCAACTCGAAGCCATTCGAGAAAACGCCACGCGCCTGATGGAAGACGCGCGAACCTGCTTCCGCGACCAGTTGCGTCCCGCTTTGGCGGAAGCCGGAATTGAGGTTCTGAACTACGCGGACCTCCAGGAGCGCCAGCGGGAAAAAGTAGACGCGTACTTTCGGGACAGCATTTTTCCCGTTCTGACGCCGCTTGCATTCGATCCGGGGCGGCCATTTCCGCATATTTCTAATCTCAGCTTGAACCTCGCGGTCTTGATTCGCGATCATGACGGCGCGGAGCGGTTCGCCCGCATCAAGGTTCCGGACACCATCCCGCAGCTGATGCCCGCTTCAAACGGCGGCCGCGCGAAGCAAGGGCAGTATTCGTTCGTTTGGGTCGAGCAGGTGATCGCAGCGAACCTGCCTGCGCTATTTCCCGGCATGGAAATCGTGGAGGCGCATCCGTTTCACGTCGCGCGCGACGCGGACACCGAGATCCGCGAACTCGAGGCCGGCGACTTGCTCGAAACAGTTGAAGAGGGATTGCGCCAGCGCCGATTCGCCGACGTCGTTCGTCTGATGGTGACGAAGGACATGCCGGAACCGATTCTGGAGATCCTGGTCAGTAACCTCGAAGTCGATCCCGTCGACGTGTATCGCGTCGCCGATCCGTTGGCGATCAGCAGGCTTCGCCATCTCGGTTCGGTGGAACGGGCCGATCTCAAATATCCCCCCTTCGTTCCTGTCACCGCGCCGGCACTGGAGATCAAGAAAGAAGAAGACGACATCTTCTCGAACATCCGGCGGGGCGACATCCTGATGCACCATCCGTTCGAGTCGTTCCAGTCGGTGGTGGATTTCCTCCAGCGCGCCGCGCGCGACCCGAACGTGCTCGCGATCAAGATGACCTTGTATCGAGTCGGCCGCAACTCCCCCATCGTCGAGGCGTTGCTCGAAGCGATGGAGAAAGGCAAGCAGGTCGCCGTTCTGGTGGAACTGAAAGCGCGCTTCGACGAGGAGTCGAACATTGAATGGGCGCGAGCGCTGGAGCGCGAAGGCGTACACGTCGTCTATGGACTGCTGGGCCTGAAAATCCATGCCAAGGCGACGCTCGTGGTCCGCCGCGAGGGCGCGCGGATTCGCCGCTACGTCCATCTGGCGACGGGCAACTACAACGCAGTCACCGCGCACCTCTATACCGATGTCGGTTATTTCACGACGAACGAAGATGTCGCCGCCGACGTCACCGACCTCTTCAACTACCTCACCGGCTACTCCGCGAAAGACAACTATCGCAAACTACTGGTTGCGCCGATCAACTTGCGGCGGCGGCTTCGTGAGTTGGTGCAGCGGGAGATCGATCACCAGCAGCAGGGCGGCCAGGGCAAGCTCATCCTCAAGATGAATGCGCTGGTGGATCCGGAGATGATCCGGCTGTTGTATGCAGCGTCCCGCGCCGGCGTCAAGGTGGATCTGCTGATTCGCGGCGTATGCTGTCTCCGCCCGCAACTACCGGGCGTCAGCGAGAACATCCGCGTCATCAGCATC
>JBDTTK010000405.1:0-4763 GCA_039930685.1 Bryobacteraceae bacterium
GTGGCTGCAGCGCGTGACGACCAAGCCGCCGTCCGACGAGCAGGCGGCCGTTGCCATTCATGCGCTCGAAGGCGCGATGGTGCTCGAAGAGAAGCAGGGCGGAGAGCTGGTTATCGCTTAATCCGCGCCGAATCCGCGGGCTGGTACGCACATGGAATATCGCCAAAAGCTGGACGAGATCGAAAAGAAGTTCGAAGCGCTGACCGGGCAGATTGCGGATCCGGCGGTGATCAACGATCCCGCGGCCTATCGCAAGGCGGCGAAGTCGCACAGCGAATTGAGCGAGATCGTGTCCACATACCGCGCGTGGACGGAGGCGGAGAGGGGCCTGGCCGATTCAAAGGGAATGCTCGACGAGAGCGACCCGGAGATGCGCCAGATGGCGGCGGATGAAGTGGCTCGCCTCGAACCTGAGATGACGCGGCTCGAGGACGAGCTCAAAATCCTGCTGCTGCCCAAGGATCCGCTCGACGAGAAAGACGTGGTACTTGAAATCCGCGCCGGAACCGGTGGCGACGAAGCGACTCTGTTCGCGGCCGAGGTGTTCCGGATGTACTCGCGGTACGCCGAAACGAAGAAGTGGCGCGTCGAAGTGACGTCGGTCAGCGAATCTTCCGTCGGCGGCCTCAAAGAAGTCATCGCGCTCATCAGCGGCAAGCGCGTCTACAGCCGCCTGAAGTACGAGTCAGGCGTCCACCGGGTCCAGCGCGTCCCGGCCACCGAACAGCAGGGCCGGGTCCACACCTCGGCAATTACCGTGGCGGTGCTGCCGGAAGCCGACGACGTGGAAGTCCACATCGAAGCGAAGGATCTTCGCATCGACACGTTCTGCTCCTCGGGGCCCGGCGGTCAGAGCGTCAACACGACGTATTCCGCGGTCCGCATCACCCACATCCCGACCGGCACTGTCGTTTCCTGTCAGGACGAGAAGTCGCAGATCAAGAACCGCGAAAAGGGCATGCGCGTCCTTCGGTCGCGCCTGTACGAACTCGAACTCGAAAAGCAGCAATCGGCGATCGCGGCCGAGCGCAAGACGATGGTTGGAAGCGGCGACCGCAGCGAGAAAATCCGCACGTACAACTTTCCGCAGAACCGGCTCACCGACCACCGGATCGGTTTGACGCTGCACCAACTCGACCTAGTGATGGAAGGCCGCCTCGATCAAATCGTCGATGCGCTGGTCAGCCACTATCAAAGCGAGAAGCTCAGCGAATTCCAGCCCGCGTAAATGACAATTCAGACCGCGCTCCAGCAGGGCACCAAACTGATGGAGGATGGCGGGATTACGGCTCCGCGGCTCACGGCCGAAGTCCTCCTCTGCTACGCAATCGGCGTTGAGCGTTCGTGGCTGTATGCCCACGGCACGGATGAACTGCGCGAGGTCTGGTGGATCCATTACGGGCGGTATCTGCACCAGCGGCTCGGCGGCAGGCCGACGCAATACATCACTGGTAAGCAGGAATTCTACGGCCGCGATTTTCGGGTCACGAAGGACGTTCTGATTCCGCGGTCGGAAACGGAGGACGTCGTCGAGGCGTCGCTCGAATTCATCCGGTCCGGCGACACGGTGGCGGATATCGGATGCGGGTCCGGGGCGATCGCGGTGACGCTGGCACTTGAGCGCGGGACTCGGACGTTTGCGACCGATCTGTCGGAAGCGGCGGTCCGCGTGGCGGCGGACAATTCGCGAAGGCTGGGCGCGACCGTCGAGTTCGTGGTCGGGGATCTGGCGACGTGCTTCGGCGCCGCCCGGTTCGATGCGGTGGTGACGAATCCGCCGTATATTCCGATGACGGAGGCTCCGACGCTGGCTGCGGAGGTCCGCGACCATGAGCCGCATCTGGCGTTGTTCGGCGGCGAAGATGGGCTGGAGGCGTATCGGCGGTTGGCCGAGGATCTGCCACGCGTCTTGAAGCCGGGCGGCTGGCTGGTAATGGAACTGGCGTGGAACGCGGCGGGCTGGGTCCGGGAGATTTTCCGGCACGGGTGGACGGACGTGGAGATGCGGCGAGACCTGTCGGGCCTGCCGAGGATTTTCATCGCTCGCAACAAGGCTTAGGTTGGAGTCCAAAGTGGCCCTGGATTCCGGCGGCGACCTAGGAGAAGATAAGACGAAACATTCGCCGTGACCCGGACCTACTTCCACCTCGACATGGACGCTTTCTTCGTATCGGTGGAGGAGCTTTTCGATCCGTCGCTGAAGGGAAAGGCAGTGGTGGTCGGGGGACAGGCGACGGAGCGCGGCGTGGTTTCGGCGGCGTCGTATGAGGCGCGCAAGTTCGGCGTGCATTCGGCGATGCCGCTGCGAACGGCGGCCAAGCTCTGTCCGCACGCCATCTTTCTGAACGGGCACCGCGACCGATACTTTGAGTATTCGCAGAAGGTCCGCGTGGTGCTGGAGCAATTCACGCCGAAGGTGTCGATGGCGTCGATCGACGAGGCCTATCTCGACTTCACGGGCACGGAGCGGCTGCACGGTCCGCCGCTGAAGGCGGCGCACGCGCTTCACAACGAGGTGAAGCGGGTGACGAATTTGAATTGCTCGATTGGCGCGTCGGGGTCGAGGCTGGTGTCGAAGATCGCGTCCGACCAGGCAAAGCCGAATGGCGTTCTGTGGATTGTTCCGGGCAATGAGGCGCGTTTCCTGGCGCCGCTTGATGTCCGCAAAGTTCCGGGCGTCGGCAAGGTGACTGAGAAGAACCTGCACGCCTGCGGAATCCGCAAGGTCGGCGATCTGGCGAAGCTGGAGGCGGCGTTCCTCGAGCAGCGATTCGGGAAATGGGGACTCGCGCTCGCCGGGAAGGCCCATGGCCTGGACGCGGGCGGATGGTTCGACGGCGAGATCGGGTCGCGCGACGATCCGAAGTCGATCAGCCACGAGCATACCTACACGGAAGACACGGCAGACGCGGATTCGCTGGATGCCACGTTAACGCGGTTGTCCGAGATGGTCGCGAGGCGGCTGCGGGACCACGATCTATTCGCGCACACGCTGCAGATCAAGCTGCGGTATTCCGATTTTTCGACGTTCACGCGATCGAAGACTCTGGATCACGCCACGCAGATCGACGCGGAGATCGCGCTGGCGGTCCGGGAGCTGTTCCACAAAGCGTGGACGAAGCAGCCGATCCGGCTAGTCGGCGTCTACGCGCAGTCGCTCGAATCGAGCGAAGGCCAACTGAATCTCCTCGAGTCCGAGCAATCTGAGCGATGGAGAAAGGCACTGTCGGCGGTCGACAAGATGCGCGACAAGTTCGGGAACGAGAGCATCTCGCTGGCGACGGCGATGAAAGGGCGGTTCAAGAGGCGGGTCCACGAGGCGGACGTGGAGGATTAGGCGAGTTTGCTAGCGACTGGCGCGATTGCGCCGCTCAGTTTTCCTGGTAGGATACGCTCTGTGGCGGATACCGCGCATGTCCCGAATATTGCTTCGCTGGTCGAGGAAGCGGCGGCTACGCCTCGCCATAGCGGACTCGTTCGGGCCACCCATTGGATCACTGCACTGTGCTTTTTTGCATTGCTTGTTAGCGGGATTGAGATCCTGATCTCGCATCCGCGGTTTTACTGGGGCGAGACCGGCAACGTAAATACTCCAGCGTTGTTCGAAATTCCGATTCCGGCTTCGAGGCCTGCGGTGAAGACCGGCTATGGATACGTGCTGCCGGATCAGAATGGCTGGAGCCGGTATCTCCACTTCCAGACCGCGTGGGTGCTGGTGTTGACCGGATTGCTGTACGTCATCTCGGGCTTGGTGACGCGCCACTTCCGGAAGAACTTGCTGCCTACCCGCGCCGATCTGGCGCCTGCCGGGCTTTCGAGCGTGATCGCCGCGCACCTGCGGTTCAAGCCTCCGGGCGACGCGGATGGGTCCTCGTACAACGTACTCCAGCGGATCACCTACCTGGCGGTAATCTTCGCCTTATTCCCGCTGATGATCTGGACCGGGCTGGCGATGTCTCCCGGATTTACATCGGCGGTTCCGTTCACGGTGACCGTTTTCGGCGGCCAGCAGTCGGCGCGCACGATCCATTTCTTCGTGACGATGTTTCTATTCCTCTTTCTTGTGGTCCACATCGTGATGGTTTGCGTCGCCGGTTTCAAGAGCCGGATGCGGGCCATGATCACCGGGGCCGGCGAACCTAAGGAGCACGCATGAGCCTCTCACGCCGCAAGCTAATCACGACGGGACTCGCGGCCACCGCGGGCGCCACTGGACTCGCGGCGGCCGCCGGACTCGCGGGTCGATACGGATTGATCCCGCCCGACTCCGGCGGCGTCTACGGCGCGGGCGAGACGCTGAATTATGCGTCGCAACGGCTATTGACGCGTCATTCGATGGCGCGCGAGTTCTCGCGGAGCCAGATTTCGGCGGCTCCGTTCGCGAATGGCGCGCCGCCCAAGGACGAGGCGTTTAAGAAGCTGCAGGCAGCCGGGTTCGCGGATTGGCGGCTGACGATCGGCGGAATGGTCGCGCGTCCGGGCTCGTTCTCGATCCCGGAGCTGAAGAGCTATCCGTCCAGCAGCCAGATCACGCATCTCGCGTGCGAAGAGGGCTGGTCCTATATTGCCGAGTGGACCGGCGTCCGCCTGTCGCACGTGTTGGACGCCGTTGGGATTCTGCCGGAGGCGAAGTTTGTGGTGTACACGTCGATCGAAGAGGGCTGGTGGGACAGCGTCGATATGGCGGATGCGCTGCATCCCCAAACCTTCGTCGCCTACGGCATGAACGGCGGCGAACTTCCGGTGGGACATGGCGGTCCGCT
>JBDTTK010000406.1:0-4762 GCA_039930685.1 Bryobacteraceae bacterium
CTAACCACGAGGAATTGCGGACCGACTCCTAGGGTCGCGCTCCTCGGTGGCCCGGACCTCCGGTCCGTGGTCCGCGCTTCCATTCGCAATTTGCGCCGGTTATCGCGCCGCCGTCGCCGTAATCGCCGCGTCGGGCTTACGCACCGCCGTGCCCATCACCATCGGACGCGGCACCTGTCGCGCGGACCGCAAATGCGCCACCAGATCCCTTACCGCCTGCTCGATTTCGTCGCGGACCCGTCTGTACTCGGTCAAATCCCGACCCATCGGGTCCTTGATCGTCATGGTCAGTTCAACGCCCGGCACCTTCGGCAGCGCAAACCCGCTCATGTTGATCACCAGATCGAACGACGAGAGATCCACCGCGCTCATGCCTCGCGGGAACTTGCCCGCCAGCGAGATGCCCTTTTCCTGCATCGCGATCACGGCCTTGCCTGCGACTTTCGGAGCCGGAGTCAGCCCCGCGCTCGCCGTCTCCGCCACGTCTCCACCATGCACCTTAGCGAAGGCTTCGGCCATCTGGCTCCGCACGGAATTTCCGAGGCAAACAAACAGGATCCGTGCTTTCCGTGCCTGCAACGCCTGAAATAAACTCATTTCCACCGTCAGTTTGCGGCGGAAAGTGTTGAAGATACAACGGAAATTGGTACGGGGTGGTGCTACTAGAATGCGTAGTTGAGTACCGGTATTTTTGACGGCCGCTCCGCAGGCGTATCATCAATAGAACTCCATGCGAGCCCGTCTAGCAGCGCCTCTGGCCTTGGTGGCGCTGGTGATCCTCTTCTTCTGGAAGCTTGTCCTCACCAACCAGTACACCTGGATGGAGAGCCCCGACATCGCCAACCTGATACTGCCCTGGTTCCAATTCCAGGCGGGCGAATGGCATCACGGGCGATTCCCTCTCTGGGATCCCTACGGTTGGGGCGGACAGCCCCTCTTCGGCCAAGCCCAGCCCGGCGCCGCCTATCCTCTCAACTGGCTTCTCTTCCTGCTTCCCTTGAACCACGGTTGGATCGCCCAACTCTCACTCCACTGGTATTACGTCCTCGTGCGCATCCTCGCCGCGCTGACCATGTTCAAGCTCTGCCGCGACCTCGGACGCTCCCGCGCCGCCGCCATCATCGCCGGACTCCTCTTTGCTCTCGGCGGCTACGTCGCCAACACCGATTGGCCGCAAATGGTCAACGGAGCCGTATGGGCGCCGCTCGCCCTCATGTATCTTTTCCGCGCCCAGCGCGGCGAGCGCCCCCTCCGCAGCGCCATCCTCTCCGGCTTCTTCCTCGGCTTCATGTGGCTCGCCGGCCACCATCAGATGCAGCTCTACATCTCAGGGACCGTCGGCGTCCTCTGGCTGTGGTTCATCTTCGTCTCGAACCGCATTGAACCAGCCCGCTCCCCGAACTGGCCGCTTGCGAAACTCGCCGCGCTCTCCATCCTGATCGCCGTGATGACCAGCGCCTTCCAGACCATCCCCACCGCCGAATACGGACGCATCTCGCGCCGCTGGTCCGGCACCGACGAACCGCTCCGCTTCAACGAAGTCGTCCCCTACAACGTCCACAAGCAGTACGCGCTCTCGCCGCAGTCCCTCATCGGCGTCTTCATCCCCGGACTCGCCAAGAATGCCGACCCGTTTATCGGCATCGTCGCCGTCGCGCTTGTCCTCCTCGGACTCGCCCTCGCCTGGCGCGACGCGCGCATCCGCTGGCTCGCCGCCGTCGCTCTCTTCGGACTCCTGTTCGCCCTTGGACCCCTGAATCCGATCCACGGAATCCTCTACGCGCTCGTCCCTCTCTTTGAGAAGGCCCGCGTCCCGGCAGCCGGAATCGTGCTGTTCAGCCTCGCCGCGCCTGTGATCGCGGCTTTCGGCGTCGACTATCTCGAAGTCGACTCGCTTTGGCGCAAGCGCATCCTCCGCGGCCTCGCCGTCTTCGGCGTCGTCACGCTCTTCGCCTGCCTGCTCTTCGCCGCCACGCATGTCCCCGTCTGGATCTCCGACGACCGCCTGATCGTCACCGCCGTCTACGCGCTGCTCGCCGCCGCCGTTTGGTTCGGACTCGCCAACAAGAATCTCTCGCGCACCGCCGCCCTATGCGCGCTCGGCGCGCTCGTCTTCTTCGACCTCTCGAACGAAGCCGGCTTCTGGTGGCCGAACGTCAACGACAAGGACCGCACTTCGTACATCAAGCCGATGTCCCAGCACTCGGACCTCGTCCAGTACGTCCGCTCGCGCCCCGGACTCCCTCGCGTCGAAGTCGACTCGAGCGTCATTCCCTACAACATCGGACCTTGGTACGGCATCGAAACATTCGAAAGTTACGTCGCCAGCGTCCCCCAGGATCTGTGGCGTCACGATGTCTTCAGCGAACGCTTTCGCCAGTTCATGGGCATCCAGTATTTATTCGCCGCCAAACCCTCGCGCCCCAATCAGCGTGAACTCTATACCGGACGCTCCGGTCTCAAGGTCTTCGAGAATCCCGACACTTTCCCGCGCGCATGGGCCGTCCACGACGTGTCTGAAGTCAAAACCGAAGACGAGGCCAAGGGGCTCATGCAAAACCCCACCTTCGACCTCCATACGAAAGCGTTCCTGCTCAACGAAACGCCGCCGCAACTCGCCGCCTGCCCACCCAACAGCCCGGCCGACGACGTCGAAATCGACGCGCACCAGCCCAACCGCGTCCGCATCAAGGCCAAACTCGCTTGCCGCGGAATGGTGCTTCTCGCCGACACGTATTTCAGGGGTTGGCAAGCCACCGTCGACGGCAACTCGACGCCCATCTACCAGGCCGACAGCGTCATCCGCGGAGTCGCTGTCGACGCCGGCACGCACCTCATCGAAATGCGCTACCGCCCCCGCAGCGTCATCCTCGGCGGAATCCTGACTCTGCTCGCGGCCGCCCTCTCTTGCTACGTTTTTTTCAAGCTCTGAGAAGCGGCGCGATCGCTGGACGTTGACCGCGATCATGCCAACCGCTCTCGACGAAGACAAAGAAAATGGACCTTGCCTCGCCCTCCTGAAGCTCTGTCTGTGTGGGCTTGTGATCTGGCGCCAGCTATGACGTACTAGGTCCTTTGTCGCTGAAATCGACTCTTTCGGCCTATACGCCGCCCCTGAGGCCGTTATACACTACGGACTCCGTAGTTCTCGTAAGATCCTTAGGAGATTTATGAAGCTTTCCGTTTCGAAGGTTCTCCTCGTCGCGATGCTTGGCATCCTGCCCTCTGCGAGAGCAGGCATGATTATCACCCTCACCGGACACCTGGACGCCTCCCAGGTGGTCGATGTGGTCAGCACTTCAAATGCGACCGGTTTCGCGACCCTGATCATCGACACCAACGCCCTCACCCTAACCTTGGATTTCACCTGGCAGGGCCTTACCGGAACTGCCGACCGCGCCCATCTCCACGATGCCCCAGCCAACCACAGCCGTCAGGAACCACCGAACAATCGCTTCTTCGACGAAGTCATATCGGAAGAAAGTAGAACCGTGATTCCTTGTGGATGGTCCGATCCGATGGCGCCGGTTTATGACAACTGCGCGCCTGCTACCGGCTCGCTCCACTATGTAGAGGACATTTCCTGGATACAGGCCTATTTCGGTTGCGACCCGTTACTTGACGTGTGCGACATCCAGCAGTTTGAGCAACTCGCGCTCAACGACGGCTTCTATCTTGATATCCACACGGAGAAGTTCATGCCAGGCGAAATTCGCGGTCAACTCCTTGTCGACACACCGGAACCGTCGACCGTATGGCTGCTGCCTCCCGGCTTGGGGATGATGGTGTTCCTGCGCCGCCGACTCCCCAAATCCCGCGACTAACGATCCGATGCGCCCACGCCCACGTTTGTGAACGTGGGCGCATCACTGCCTGACGCAGCCCGCACAGTCCGTTCGATCCCACGATTTCATCGGCCGCCTTACCCCTCAGGCCAGTTTTGGCCTCTCGATCAATTCTTCCGACCTCGCTATCAAGGAAGTCGCGCTTCGGCGCGCCCACCGGACTTGTCTAACCAGGCAGAACGTCTCACTTTCAACCAGCAACCTCGCCGTTGAAGATCGACAGTTCATGAATAAGACACAAGTCAACGACAAGGAGAAATACAATGCAACCCATCTCTGGTTCTCTCGCGACAACGCACACGTCGAGTCGTGTGGCCTCGTCTCGAGCCAAACGCACAGCCCGCATTTCCGCCGTCCTCTACGCCTCCATCGTGATCCTCGCGATGTGCACGCCGGTGAAGGCAACCACATTTACATTCAACACCGCGCCCTTCGCGGGAACCAATGTCTTGAACACGCCAGGACGTCAGGTTGTGGGCGGTGAATTTTTCATCAGCTTTTTCCCAGCCAACGATGTCTTCTCGATCGACTCGTCGGTCTTTGGCGTGGACGGACCCGTCAATTTCGTGAACGCTACTGCCGGGAACCTGCCCACCGGCGGAGTCAATGTCGTCGTTCTGCAGACCTTTGACAACGACGCGAATCCGCTGACGCCCTTCGGCGCGGGCAACGCCGCCGATCTGATCGCCAGCCGGATTACGACTCCCGGCGCGGGATTCTTCATCTACTTCAACCAGAGTCTCGACATACCGCGCCTCGTGTACTCGACCGATCTCAGCAGCAACACCGCGGACCTGAGAATTCTTGCCCGCGTCCTAAACCTCAACGGAGACGCGGGTCGCGCAGCCATACCTACATTCAGCGCGTCGAACTTCGAGTACACCTCTTCCGTGCCGGAGCCCTCCACGTTCCTGTTC
>JBDTTK010000407.1:0-4747 GCA_039930685.1 Bryobacteraceae bacterium
GCGAGGCGGTCCCCGGCGATGGCAGGCGACGCGTATCCGGTCCCTTTACCGAATTCCCAAACGAGAGGAGGCGGCAGCTTCCGGCTGAGTTTCGTCTCCGCCGAGTTCGCGTCATGCGACGGCCCTAAGAACGACGGCCAGTCTCCGGTCTTTGCGTCCCTCGCCAACGGTTTCGGTTTGCGGACTGCGCCGGGCTCTCCATATGCGAATGCAGCCGCCATCGACAGCAGTGCCGAGCGCCGGGAAATTGAAGCCAATCGATTCGCCTCCTGCCGCTCACCTTACTACGTCATGCACCGGCCGCGGCTGGAGGATGCCGGCAATCAGCAGGCTTCCGGTTCGGGGAAAGAAGCGCATCGCGGAAAGTGCGAGCCCGTGCGCTCGAAATACCCGGGGAATAAACCTATTGTCTTTTGTCGAGAATGGTATAGAATCGGACCCAAGTGGCCGAGACGCCAATCTGGGAAATCGACGTCTTGTGGATCAACGCCGGGCTTAGTTGCGATGGAGATACCATCGCGATGACTGCGGCGACACAACCTAGCGTCGAGGACATTGTGCGCGGCGCGCTGCCGTGGATACCAAAGGTGCGTTTTCACAACGCGTTTTTGGCTATGGAAAATGGCGACGAATTTCTTCGCCGCTTTCACCTCGCCGCGGAGGGTAAACTTTCGCCATTTATCCTCGTTGTCGAAGGCTCTATTCCCGACGAAACCAACAAGGCGGAAGGATATTGGGCGTCCTTTGGAACCGACCAAGCGACCGGTCAGCCGATAACGACCTGTGAGTGGATCGACCGGCTGGCGCCAAACGCCTGGGCGATCATGGCGGCCGGAACCTGCGCTACGTACGGCGGGATCCATGCCATGAAGGGCAATCCAACCGATTGCATGGGCCTTGCCGATTACCTCGGCTGGGATTGGAAATCGAAATCCGGCATCCCGATCGTCTGCATACCAGGCTGCCCCGTGCAACCGGACAATTTCATGGAGACGCTGCTCTACCTGCTGCACATGGCGGCGGGGCGCGCTCCTATGATCCCGCTCGACGACGCGCTGCGGCCCACGTGGCTATTTGGGCAGACGGTCCACGAAGGCTGTGATCGCGGAGGCTATTACGAGCAAGCCGAGTTCGCCGAGGAATATGGCGCTCGCACCTGCATCGTCAAGCTGGGATGCTGGGGTCCGGTTGTCCAGTGCAACGTGGGTAAACGCGGTTGGATGGGCGGCATCGGCGGCTGCCCCAACGTCGGCGGCATCTGCATCGGGTGTACGATGCCGGGATTCCCGGATAAGTTCATGCCCTTTATGAGCCAACCGCCCGGCTCGCTGCTTTCGTCCAGCGCGGTGATGACGTATGGGCGCGCGATCCACGCACTGCGGCGCTTCACCCAGGCCTCCATGAACAAGGAGCCGTCGTGGCGCGCACGTCGAAGTAGCAAATGATCACCATGTCCGAGCCGCCACAGATCCTAAGCACCTCGGACGCGGAAGCTCTGCTCACGGAACTTGCGGGCGTCTTCTTTGACCCATCGCGGCCGGAGATGCCAAGGAACGACGACGCTGTTCCGAACGTCGAAGAGCGCTACCGGGTACTTCTCGATCAGATTCCGGCGGTCGTGTTCATGGCCTACCTCGACCAGGGCATTGGCGAAGCCTACGTCAGTCCGCAGATCGAAGCCAGCCTCGGGTTTACCCAGCGCGAGTGGCTCGAAGATCCGGTCCTCTGGTATGAGCAGATCCATCCCGCCGACAAAGACCGGTGGAGCACGGAAGCCGCGACGATGTTCCTTTCCGGAACGCCCCTGAAGTCGTCGTATCGGGTCATGGCGCGCGACGGCCGCGTAATCTGGTTCCAGTGCGAAGCGCGGCTGGTCCGGCGGGACGACGGACGGCCCTGGTTCATCCATGGCGCCGGATTCGACATTACCGAGCTCAAGGAAGTCGAAGGTGCCCTTCAGAGTGAACGCAACCTGGTCTCGGCGCTTTTGCACACGGTCGGCGCTTTGGTCGTCGTGCTGGACCGCAATGGCCGCATCACCCGCTTCAACCGTGCGTGCGAAGAGGTCAGCGGCTACAGGTTTGATCAAGTCGAAGGCAAATTGCTTCGGGACCTGTTTCTCAACGCCGACGACTGTCAGCGCTTCGAGTCGATGTTCGACCAGATCCGGGCCGGATTAATCCCCGCCGATTACGAGAGTCACTGGACCACGCTCTCGGGAGAGCAGCGGCTGATCTCGTGGTCGACCACGGTCCTTGCTGACAGCGGCGGAACGCATGTTATCGCGACCGGGATCGACATTACCGAACGCAAACGTCTAGAGAAAGCAGTTCTCGAGATCAGCGCGCGAGAGCAGCGCCGGATCGGTCAGGATCTGCATGACGATCTCGGCCAGCACCTCACGGGCATCGCATTCCTTCTCAAAGTCCTGCAGAAGCGCCTCGCTGAAACGGAAGTTCCAGAGTCCGCCGACGCCGGCAAGGTCGTCGACCTGGTGAACGAAGCGATCCGGAAAACCCGCGATCTCGCCCGCGGTCTCATGCCCGTGCTCTCGGAGCCTCGCGGATTGATGTCCGCCCTCGAGCGCTGGACGGGCGAGATCAGCGACATGTACGAAATCGGTTGCCGCCTCGAATGCCGCGATCCGGTGCTGCTCCACGAGAACGCGCTCGCGGATCACCTCTACTACATCGCTGTAGAAGCCGTGAACAACGCCGTCAAGCACGGAGGCCCAACGCGGATCACGGTTCGCCTGGCCGAGGGGGAGAAAGGCGGTATTCTGAGTATCGAAGACGACGGAGAAGGATTCGAGATCGGATCGAATTCGCAACCCGGCCTGGGGTTGAGCATCATGAACTACCGCGCGAAGATGATTGGCGGCTCGTTAGAGATGCAATCGATTCCGCGGGGGGGAACCGCGGTGAGGTGCTTCTTTCCAATCAACAAAAAGGCGCCACATGCTTGAGTCGGTTCCGTCTTCGAAACATCCCGCGAAGAGCACGGTCTTCATCGTGGACGATCATCCGATCGTGCGGCAGGGCCTGGCGCTGCTCATCAACCGGGAAGCCGACCTCGCGGTATGCGGCGATGCGGAAGAAGCTGTCGGCGCTTTGCAGGCCGTCGAGTCGCAGCGTCCGGACATCGTGCTGGTGGACATTTCGCTCAACGGTCCCGATGGCCTCGATCTCCTCAAAAGCATTCGGGCCAAACACCTTCGCCTGCCGGTCCTGATTCTGTCGATGCTCGATGAAACACTCTACGCCGAGCGCGCTCTGCGCGCTGGTGCGAGCGGATACATCATGAAGCAGGAAGCCACCGAGAAGGTGTTGATCGCAATCCGGCGGATCCTCGGCGGCGACATTTACGTCAGCGATCGAATGTCGAGCCTGATCATGCATCACTTTGTCAGCGGCCCCGCCGATCCCGGCGAGTCTCCGGTAGCCGGACTCACAGATCGCGAACTGGAAGTGTTCCGGCTCATCGGCGAAGGTCACGGAACGCGCCAAATCGCCGAGGCATTGCACATCAGTATCAAGACCGTGGAATCCTACCAGGCGCATATCAAAGAAAAACTCTCTTTACGCAATGCGCGCGAGTTGGTGCAACGCGCGGTCCAATGGACACTTCGGGAAATTGCCGGATAAAGCCGCAATCTGTAATCGGGGATTCCCCGATGGGTAATTTAGGGGCACTCCGCTTGTTCGTAGCCGCCTTTGGGAGTTTTATGGAGGTGTTGAGTTCTGGCGCAACTCACCTTGCTCTCTGGGAGCATCCCACCTTGAGTCGTGTCGCCAGTGCTCGGCCGAAGTCTGTCCGCAAAGGAGAGTGGAATGGCCACGTCAACGGTTCCATACGGCCGCAAGACGCAGAAGGCGCCGCCCGTTGCTGAAGTTCACGTCGTCTGGATCACTGCGGGTCTCGGTTGCGATGGGGATTCCGTATCCGTCACCGCCGCGACTCAGCCCAGCGTCGAAGATGTTCTCCTCGGAGCGATCCCCGGTCTGCCAAAAATCGCGCTCCACAATCCGGTTCTCGCATACGAGAATGGCGCCGACTTCCTGAAGTTCTGGTATGACGCCTGGCAGGGCAAGTTGGAGCCGTTCGTGCTCGTCGTTGAGGGCTCCATCCCCAACGAAAAGATCAAGAAGGAAGGCTACTGGGCCGCCCTGGGCACGGACCCGGCGACCGGACAGCCGATTACAACCAATGAGTGGATCGACCGCCTGGCGCCGCAGGCGACCGCCGTAATCTGCGCCGGCACCTGCGCCACCTACGGCGGCATCCACGCCATGGAAGGCAATCCTACCGGCTGCATGGGCCTCGCGGATTATCTGGGCTGGGACTGGAAGTCGAAGGCCGGCATCCCCATCGTCAACGTACCGGGTTGCCCGGTTCAGCCGGATAATTTCATGGAGACCGTGCTCTACCTGCTGTACCAGGTTTCGGGATTAGCGCCGATGATTCCGCTCGACGATCAACTTCGTCCGCAGTGGTTGTTTGGAAAAACGGTTCACGAGGGTTGCGATCGCGCCGGCTACTACGAGCAGGGCGATTTCGCCGAAGAATACGGATCTCCGAAGTGCATCGTCAAGCTGGGATGCTGGGGGCCGGTCGTCAATTGCAACGTACCCAAGCGCGGATGGATGGCCGGAATCGGCGGCTGCCCCAACGTCGGCGGAATCTGCATCGGCTGCACGATGCCGGGCTTCCCGGACAAGTTCATGCCCTTTATGGACGAGCCTCCCGG
>JBDTTK010000408.1:0-4729 GCA_039930685.1 Bryobacteraceae bacterium
GGACACTCGAGACGAGTTCCTGTCTCTTGTCTCCCGGCGCATGGATTCGTTCTAGACCATTTTCAACGCTTTTGTAAACGGCCAGAACCCAGCGAGGCGCGCACGGAGCGGACGCAGTTCCGCGGAGTAAGCGACCATCTGGCATCAATCGAAAAACGACCAGTCTTCATGGTCGCTGAAATAGCTCTACTGGTTGACGAGAAACCTCGCCTGTAGTTTGCAGCACATCCCGCACTCCCAGAGACTTAACTCCGCGTCTTCAGGAATGCCAGAAACTCTTCGGCCTTCTTCGTCAGGCCGGGAAAACTGGCGACCGTCTTCTCGTCGGCGTCGATCAGCGCGTAAAAGGGAATCGCCACCGTTCCGAACTTCTTCTCTTCGACGTCCTGATTAAGCTTCGAGGCATCGTCGGTACCGTCGGTGTAGAGTTCGAGCAGCACGACATCCTTCATCGCCGCCTGGATCTCCGGCCGAGGGAACATGTTCGCCTTCATCCAATGGCAGTTGGTGCAAGCATAGCCCGTGAAACTGACTAGGACGAGCTTGTTTTCAGCCTTCGCCTTTTCGAGCGCGCTCTTCATGTCGTTCTTGATCCACGCGGTTTCGGCAGCGGCGGATCCACCGGCGCCTCCGAATCCGAAAGTGGGCGGTGGGACGTAGGCGTCCAGTTCGCCGAGCTTCGCGCCGAACATTCCGGGCAGCAGGCTGAATGAGAAGATCAGGAAGACAGAGGCCGCGAGCAATCGGCCCACGCCCAACTCCTCATCTTTCTTGATTCCTTCGAGTCGCAGGAAGCCCAGCAAATACAACCCGGGCAGCGCAAAAAACACAAACCAGGCCGCGAGGAAAATCTCGCGCGTGACGTAATTCAGCTGCAGCGCTTGATCCACCTTAGCCAGATAGTTCACGATCAGCGCCATCACGATAAAGCCCAGCACAACCTTGATCCGCGACATCCAGCCGCCCGAGCGCGGCAGCTTCTTCAAATAACTCGGGAAAAGCGCCAGGAAGAAGAACGGCAGCGACAGCCCAGTTGCGAACGCGCCCATGCCCAACACCGGCGTCAGCTTTGAGCCCTGGACGCTCGACGCGAGCAGCGTCCCCATGAACGGTCCGACGCACGCGAACGAGGTCAGCGTAAACGTCAACCCCATCAGCAGAGTCCCGATGAGGCCGCCCTGGCGCGAGGCCGAGTCGAGTTTCGTCAACAGACTCGACGGCAGCGTGATCTCGAAGGCGCCGAGGAGGCTAAGTCCGAAGATGAAAAAGATCGTGGCGATGAAGCCGTTGACCCACGGGTTCGAGCCGATCTGGACGACGCCGAACGGTCCGAGAATCGCCGTGACGCCCAATCCGATGGCGCAAAAGAACAAAATGATGCCAAGGCAGAAGACGATCGCCTGCAGGAAGCCGCCCTTCTGCTGCACGAAGAACGACACCGTGATCGGGATCATCGGAAAGACGCACGGCGTGAAGATCGCGGTGAGCCCGAGTCCAAAGGCGACCAATAGGAAACCCGCAAGGTCGTCCTGCGGCTTCGGCGTCGCACCGGACGGTCCCGTCGCCACGCCAGTCGATGCCGCCGCCTTGCGGACCACCTTTGTGAAGCCTGTCGGAATCGTAAACGCCGTCGGTGACGCTGCGGAGTCGATCGTAACCACCGCTTCAACGGTCTTCTTGCGTGGCGGCAGACAAAGCTTGTCGGTGCACGCCTGATACCGCAACTCGGCGACAACCGTCGCATCTCCCGGCTTCGCGTCCTTGCTGAGCGACGCCACGATCCAGTAGACGGTCTCGTGCTCGAAGGTTTCCGTCTCGACGCCGAAGTTGGGATCGAGCTTCCGGTCCGGCTTGGCCTGGAGAAGATCGGTCTGCGCTGCCACCGGATTTTCGCCCAACTTAATTGTCGTAGGATTCGGACCGCCGGGCGGCGTTGTCACCGAATAGAGGTGCCAGCCTTCGTCCAACTTGGCCGTGAGTTTGAGATACACGGTTGCGCCGGGCTGCGCCTTTGCTGGCTCCGAGACAAGCGTCCACTTGATCGGATCGAGCTTCTGGGCCGCAAGTGGTACACCCACAAGGAGAGCAAACGATGCCATCGCGAACCGCAGACTCATAGTTAACCTGATGTTTAGATCCTAGCTGAGGGCGCAGCTATTCCGTGAAGCGGCGCCATTAGACGACGCGAACGACGACTGCCGTCATATCGTCGTGCTGCGGCGCTCCGTCCGCGAACACGTCGCAGGCGATTAGAATCTTCTCAATGACGTCTTTTGGTGACAGATCCTTGTGCGCCAGCACGGTTTCGATCAACCGGTCCTCGCCGAACTCGTCATCGGCCTCGTTCATCGCCTCGCTGACGCCGTCCGTGAACATCACCACCGTATCGCCGCGCGCGAGCGTGACCTCTCCCTGCTCATACTTCGCCGGTCCGAACAGTCCGACCACCGGTCCGCCGACCTCTAAGCGCTCCACTTCGCCGTTCGCGCGGAGTACGATCGGCGGATTGTGGCCGCCATTCACGTACGCCAATCGCCGCGTCGCCGGATCGTACTGGCTATAAAAAAACGTCGCGTAGCGATTGGACGGCGACGTCTCATAAATCAGCTTGTTCAGGTTCTCCATCAGCGCGGCAAGCAGGCTAGGAACGCCAATCGTCAATCCGCGGAGCGATGCCTGCAAGCTGGCCATCAACAGCGCTGCCGGAATTCCTTTACCCGAAATATCGCCAATCGCGATCCCTAGTTCGCGGCCGTCATGCTGTGCGGACGCGGGCGCGTCCGTCAGGAAGAAGTCGTAATAGTCGCCGCCGATGCTCGCCGCCGGACGGCATTTGCCCGCGTAGTCGAGGCCTTCAATCGCCGGTCCGGTCTGCGGAAACAGCCGCTCCTGGACTTCTCGCGCGATCTCGAGTTCGCGATTCAGCCTTTCCCTTTGCGCGACCTCCGTGGCCACCGCCGTTGTTAGCCGCGCATTCTCGAGCGCAAGGCTGGTCTGGAGCGCGACCGTCTGCAGCAGCTTCACTTCCGTATTCGAATACGGCTCTTCGCTGCGCTTTGCCCCCAGGCTGAGGACGCCTAACATCTGCCCGCCCGCCTGCAACGGCAGCAGCAACTGCGACCGAAGAGCATCCAGCTTGGGCCGTTCGGCCTCCATCCCCGGCTCAGTGTGCGCCCAGGATTGCTTGTCGTCGGCGTAATAGCGGAGGGGCTCGCCGGTCTTTTTGAGGCTGGCGACCGTAGGTCCGGCGGACGCGAACGAAACCGCGGGTACGTCGCCGTAGCCGAACGCATACGCGGGTTCAAGGAATCCATTCTTCGACAGCAATGCCGCGACGTGCGAGACGTGCATGGCTTTCGCGATCGTGCCCGAAACCTTTTCGAGCAGCGGTTTCGTCTCGACGATAGTCCGGACCTGATCGCCTAAATCGCCCAGCACCCGCTCGGTATCCAGGGCTTCGCGGAAGAATCGCTTGTCGACCCAGATTTTGACGCGTTCCGAGAGCCTTCCGCTCAACACCACGAAGGCGACGGCGTACGCCACCCATTGCAACCGCTGCGGACGCCGGGCCGCCGGATCGTTGAGCGACAGCATCAACCAGATAAAGACCGCCGCGATGGCGATTCCGCGAATCATGAGGATCGCGCGAGTCGCAAGCGCGTACTGCAAGCCCTGCCGCACCACCATGCGGACGTCCATCGCGCGCTGCACGACGATGACATAGGCGAGGGTCGCCGGGAACAGGAACAGCAGCAGCAGCGCCGGAATCCAGATAAACGCCGGAAGACTCGTGAAGTTGCGCCCCCAGGGAATCGTCGCGAGCACCACCAGGAAGATGGGCGTCAGGCTGATGGTCGAACCGAAGTACAGGATGCGAAGGCGGCGTCTGGTATCGGGATTGGTGGCCATGCTGGCCTTGGCCGCGATGTTCGCGAAAAACGTCCCCGTCGCCGGGAAACTGAAGATCCAGAAGTAGCGGGAAATCGGCTGCAAGTAGGCAACCAGCCCGGCGCTCGCCTGAAACTCCGCGGCCTGCCAGGCATTGGCGAATCCGTTCACGAGTCCGAAAATCGCGAGCGGCAGGCCGAAAATCCACATCGCCCAGCGCTGCCACGGCTTGGGCTCGGCGCGGTCCGGAAAATAGACGCCGAACAGCATCATGAACAAGGGCCACCACGCTGCCATGCCTTGGGAGTAGAACCAACTGGCGGAGCGGCTGACCGGATCCCATCGATTGGCGTAGGCATAGATGGCGTCGCCGTTTGTCATCTGGCTGAAGCCGAGCAGGAGCCCGAGGAGGAGCCAGGCGAGCAAGTCCCTCGGCCGCAGGAAGGCGACGAAGAATCCGAGTAACAGGCACAGCCATGGCGTCAGCAGATTGACGATCAGCAGGAACGCCCAATTAGTCCAGGAAAGCGTCGCCGTGCCAAAAGGGGGCAGAGGAAACGTGACGTTGACCGGGGCGCCCGCGCGCTCAACGTGGATCGCAACCATGTCGCCCGTGCGGTGGGCGGCGATCATTTCCTGAATGCTGGCCGAGCCGGGCATCGGGTGACCGTCGATGGTCATCAGCCGGTCGTTTTCCTGCAATCCGGCAGCCTTGGCCGCCGGACTCAACCGGCCGAGGCGCCCGCCGTCGTCCTGCACAAAAGGAAGCCCGGCAGCGGTGCCGGGCTCCAGGTTCATCGAAATTTGGTCGTAGTTAAGCCGTCCCTGCAGGTACGCGACC
>JBDTTK010000409.1:0-4712 GCA_039930685.1 Bryobacteraceae bacterium
ACCGCGCCGCTTATGACGCCGTCAAGACCCTGTACGAAAGTGACTACGCCCCCCAAACTCTTCAAGAGAAGGAAGTCGTCATTCGCATGGTCGAAACCCAGTGGCAACTGACGCGCGTCGCCCGCCTCATTGACCTCGCCTTCACCAACGGCGGCGACCTCATGACCACATCCAAAATGATGGACAACTACTCCCGCCACCAAACCCGACTCCACCGCATGCACCTCGATCTCGTCCGCCGCATGGACTCGCTCATCGACAAGCGCGACCCGGACACTCAGCCCGGCTTTGACGACATGTACGAAGACGCCCCAGAGCCGGACGCCTCAAACCCGGAAACCACCCCCGAAGCTGGCCCCACGTCTCCAGCTAGTCAAAACCATCGGAACGAGTTGCACGAAATTGGCTTCGTTCTGCACGCAGCCATCGCCGAATCCTCGGACCGCCGCGACGCATCCGAAACTTCCCTCACCAAGGCGGCCTGAAGCCTGCCCGGAATCCTGTTCATGTCGTCAAGTAAGCCCGGTGGCACGGAGTACGAGCCATGACACGCTCGCCGGCAGCCGAAGTGCGTTCGGTTGTCGCTCGGTTGTCGCCTGGTTTGTCGCCAGAGTCGGCCGCATGCTAGACTCCCGCCCATGATTCGGCGTCTCGTCCTTCTCATTGCTCTGTGCGTCCCACTGCTCGCGACCGAGCCCAATGCGGCGACCCGCCGCTGGTGGTCCTATGTGACCGCGCTCGCCAACGACGGCATGGAAGGACGCGATACCGGCAGCGAGGGCTACAAACGCGCCGCGCGATATGTGTCAGCGGAGTTCGAACGCCTGGGCCTTCAGCCGGCGGGCGAAAAAGGCTACTTCCAGTCCGTGCCCATGCGGAAAATCAAGCTCAACACCGCGCAATCCGAAGTCGCGCTCGAGCGCAAATCCGGCGCGCACCCCCTCGCCTGGCTGCGGGAGATCACCATGGCGGCGGCGTCCGGACTGCCGGCGCGGCTCTCCGCTCCCTTGATCTTTCATGGCTCCGCCCCTGAGCCTCCCGCCGGTCTCGACGTGAAAGGTAAGATCCTCGTTCGATTGAGCGCTCCGGTTGGCGCGCCGGCCCGGGCGCAGACCCCACCCGTTCCAAAGGGTGTCGCCGGTACGCTTGGCATTGACAACCTGGACGGTCCCGAACGCCGCCGCTGGCCCGCCGCGTATGTGGTCAGCGTTGCTCTGGATGGCGCGCCCGCACCACCCGATCGCATTCCGGCGCTCTCGCTGAATCCCGCCGTCGCGGAAGAAGTGTTCCAAGGGAGCGGCCACACGTATGCCGAACTCAAGAAGCTCTACGACGCCGGCCAGCCTCTGCCCTGGTTCGAGATTCCGGCAACGCTGCGCGCAACCTTGGTATGGGAAACGTCCGCGATCGAGTCCGACAACATCCTGGGTGTCCTCCCCGGCTCCGACCCGGTGCTCAAGAACGAGTACGTCGTGGTTTCGGCCCATCTCGATGGCTACGGCTTCGGCGAGCCGATTCATGGCGACGGCCTCTACAATGGCGCCTTTGACGACGCCGCCTATGTCGCCACGCTGCTCGATCTGGCCGCGCAGTGGAAGTCGTCCGCGACCAAACTGCGGCGCTCGATTCTGTTCGCTGTCGTCACCGGTGAGGAAAAAGGGCTGCTGGGCTCGCGCTATTATTCGGCCCATACCACGATTCCTGTGGATCGCATGATCGCCAACATCAACCTCGATCAACTGCGCCCGCTGTTTCCCCTGAAGCTCCTCACCATGCTTGCGGTCGACGATTCCACGTTGGGCGACACGGCCCGCGCCGTCGCCGCACAAATGGGTATTGAGATCCAAGCCGATCCTGAGCCGGACCGCAATCTGCTGCGCCGTTCCGACCACATCAACTTCATGCGTTCCGGCGTGCCAGCCACCGGATTCATCTTCGGCTACCGGAAGGGGTCGCCCGAAGAAGTCATTTACCGGCGCTGGTATGCCGACAGGTACCACAGCCCGTCCGACGACTTGAATCAGCCTTGGGATCCCGAAGCCGCCGCGAAGTTCAACGATTTCTTCCGGCGCATGGTCGAAACCGTGGCCAATGCCGACGGACGTCCGAAATGGAAGCCGGGAAGCAAATTGGCGCCGGCCGCCAGATGAACTCAGTCTCCGCGGGGATTGCTTTCGCGAATCCGCTTCATCTGCGCAAGGTGATGTCGTTCATGAACTCCGAGAAATTGCGCGAACTCGATCAGACTATAGCTGCCCAGCAGCGGATGCGACCATCGCACCGTATTCAGCGTCTCGTCGTCGATACGGGAAATCGCGCGGAGGCTCCGATCCCGAACCTTTCGCCGCCACGCGATCAGCGATTCGCAGGTATGCGAAGTAGCCCGAGGACGCAGGAAAACCGGCGCGCGGAATCGTCCCGCGGCCGGATTGGATACTTCCGGCTTGCCCGCCTCTACGGTTCGCATGCCGAACGCCTTCCAGAGTTGCGCGTTTGCGCCGTCCATCGCGTGCAGCAGCCGAGGCCAGCGAGCGAGCCGGGGTATGGCCGACCAGATCAGGTACATGACCTGCTCCGTCCGAATGAGGTGATGGACAATCTGGGCCACGGTCCAGCCCCTGCCGGCGTTCTGGTGAAGGACCTCGCTCGCGCGTTCCAGTTCCGCAAGCAGATCCGTCTCGCATTCGTCGAGGTACGCGCGAACTTCAGGCAGGTGCAGCATGGTCTGCGCCTCTCGCAAGGCGATCTCTACTCTAGATCATTTTGGGAGCTTTTGAACATCACGGAGGTGACGCCCGGATTGAACCCCGACCGTTAGGGAGGGGACTGCTGGATTGCCCGTCCGCGTTGCGGCAAAATGCCAAAACCGCTCCAGCAAATCGTACTTCGAAAGCGAAGGCGCGGCTTGCGAATCGATCGCCTTGGACCGCAAAAAGGGCGTTCGCCTCCGGTTTCCCGAACACGAACGCCCTTGTGGATTCAAACTGGCCCGCTGCTAGCGGACCGTGATCGTAGACGTCGCCGGGCTGGTGACGCCTCCGACCGTGAACGTGATCAGATTCGAGCCAAGCGCGGCGCCCTGCGGCACCTTGATGTTGATTTGCATGAAGCCGCAAACCGAGAGTGGCGCGGCGCCCGCAAAGTCGGGAACCACGGGGATGCCGCCCACAGTGACGCTCACTGGGAGGGCGCTATTGTAGAGGCGCGTGCCGGGCGTGATGCACCCGGTTGTGCTCGGGACGTCCGTCTGGCCGTAGCCGGTAGCGAAGATCGCCACCGAACTGCCGCGCGGCGCGCCGATCGTCGTGTAGGCGGTCGTCAGTCCAGGAGGTCCGTTGATGGTTCCATCCTGGTTCACGATCGCTCCTGGTCCGGAGCCGGTCGAATCGAGCGTGAAGATGCCCGGGTTCGTGGCGGCGACCTGATAGGTTTGGCCCGCGGAACGCTGGCCTTGATACTCGACGACTACGGTCGTGACGATGCGTCCGGCGATCTCATACGGCGCAATCACGTTCACCTGTGTCGAAGACACATAGTACGGACTGCCTGGGAAGCCGTCGAACAAGACGCGCACTCCGGCAAGGTTGGGTAGCAGCGATCCGGGCGGGTTGGCCCGGTAGTCGACCGGCGTAATCGGACCGAGCAGCATGCCCTTGATGGCCATGATCTCACCCGGCGCGACGGCGCCCGGTTGATTGCTCGCCGCGTTGAGGACCGAGTTGATCACCGGCACCGCCTGCGCGAGCACCGTGAGCGTGACCGATACAACGATCGGCTGACCCGCGATCGGGGAAGTTACGGAGATCGTGCCGTTATACGTCCCGGCCCCGAGACCGCTGGGGTTGACGGCGACCGAGAGTGCCGCGACGTATTGGCCGTTCGATAGCGCCGTGGTTCCGCTCGACGGCGCCACCGAGAGCCAGGTTCCTCCGGTGGGTTGTTGGACCGCGGCGGTGGCTGCGAATGTCGCCGCTCCGCCGGTACTAGTCACCGTCACGGTTTGCGCGGCGGGATTGGTGCCGGCTCCGATCTGGAAGTTGTACGCCAAGGTCGAGGCCGAGAGCGTCAACAACTGCGGTTGCGTGATGTTGAGCGTAATCGGTATCTGGAGCGGCGTATTATTGGCGCCGGGCGCGACCACGGTAACGGTTCCGGTATAGGTGCCCTGCACCAGATTCGTACCGTTTACGGAGACGGTCAAATCGCTGGCGGTGGCTCCCGTGGACGGAGTCACCGTGAGCCAACCGCTCCCTTGGTTGGTCGTCGCTGACACGCTGTAGTTCAGGACGCCGGAGTTGCTGGTCAGCCGCACGGTCTGGGCGGCCGGAATGGCGCCGCCCTGCGGTTGCCCGAACGTCAGCGCGGTCGGCAGCGCGGCGATGCTCGCCGCCGATTGAACGGTAAGGGCGATGGTCACCGTCGCCGGCGGAACACCTTGTGTCGTTGGCGTGATCGTGATGGTCCCCGTATAGGTGCCGGGCAGTAGGGCGCCGGGCACGATCTGGTACTGCAGCGGGAACGGCGTCGTCGCACCCGGACCGACCAGGAGCCAGGACCCGCCGGTCGAGGAGGCCGTCGCGCCGAAGGCGATCGAGTTATTCGGATCGGTGCTGACGACCGAGATGGTCTGGATCGGCAGCGTGCCTCCCGTCGATACCGTCTGGGTCACGAAAGTGGGGCTGACGTTGAGGAGTGCCGTATTGCTCACGTTC
>JBDTTK010000410.1:0-4712 GCA_039930685.1 Bryobacteraceae bacterium
GGCTTGCCGCTCCTGAATCAGAGCTTCGAGTTGGGGCATGATGCTCGCGCGGTGGCTGTCGCGGATCTCGGAAAAAGAACAGCGGTTCAGCCCACGCGGCCGAGCGGAAGCTAATGCTTCTCCGTCTGGCAATCGAGAATGGTGCGCGTCATCTTGCGATTGAAGAGCCGGATGTAATCCACTTTGGGCTGGCTGGTATCGAACAAGGCTAGGGTCTTGTCCAGACTGCCGCCGTGGAATGCGATCTGCCGCGTGTCGGGATCGTAGCCGTACTTGCCGACGCTTCCGTCCCGATGGCGATAGTAATTTTCCTTGCCGATTTCGAATCCGACTACCGTCTTCTTGTCGCCGTCCTTCTCGTAGTAGGAGCACGAATAAATGCCGAGCGTGACCTTGGGCGGGCCTTTTTTGGCGGACTTCGCGCTCTGTTCGGCCAACGCCGGACGGCCGGCGGCGCAGGCGGATGCCAGCAGGGCAACCACCGGAAGCAATCGTAGAATGTTCATGGGGCGTGGCGCTGCTCGTTAGAGCGAGCGCGCGATGAGTTCCTTCATGATTTCGTTGGTGCCGGCGTAAATGCGCTGGACGCGGCTGTCGGTCCACATCCGCGCGATCGGATATTCGGCCATATAGCCGTAGCCGCCGTGCAACTGCAGGCACTCGTCGATGATCGCGCACTGCCGGTCGGTAAGCCAGTATTTGGCCATGGCGGCGGTCGGCGTGTCGAGCGTGCCGGCGATCAGACGTTCGATGCAGTTATCGAGGAATACGCGTCCGATGTGCGCTTCGGTTTTGCATTCGGCGAGTTTGAAGCGCGTGTTCTGAAAGTCGATCAGCGTCTTGCCGAACATCCCGCGTTCCTTCGCGTACTTGATGGTGATGGCGACCGCCTGTTCGGTGACGGCGACGGCGCCCACGCCGACCGTCAGCCGCTCGTAGGGAAGCTGCTCCATCATCTGGTAGAAGCCCTTGCCCTCCTCCTCGCCAAGCAGGTTCGACGCGGGAACGCGCACGTCGTCGAAGAACAGTTCGCAGGTGTCCTGACCGTGCATGCCGATCTTTTCGAGGGTCCTGCCGACACGATAACCGGGCAGGTCTTTGGTCTCGACCATGACAAGCGAGATGCCCTTCTTGCCCGCCTGCGTCAGATCCGTCTTGACCGCGACCGCAACGAGGCTCGCGTGCCAGCCGTTGGTGATAAACGTCTTCGATCCATTGATGACCCAGTGATCGCCGTCGCGCCGGGCGGTGGTCTTGATGTTTTGGAGGTCCGAGCCGGCGGCCGGTTCGGTCATCGCGATCGCGCCGACTAACTCGCCTTTCGCCATGCGCGAAAGCCAGTCCTTCTTCTGTTCCTCAGACCCGTACGACAGGATGTAATGAGCCACGATGCTGTGCACGCCGGAGCCGAAGTGGACGCCGCCATACGCAAGTTCTTCCATCACGACGCACTCGTGGGCGAAGGTTCCACCGCCGCCGCCGTATTCCTCAGGGACATCGGTGAGCAAGAGGCCGGTTGCGCCGGCTTTCGTCCAGGCTTCGGCATCGACTCGATGCTGTTCGCGCCACCGCGCCTCGTGCGGAACGAATTCCTCCGCCACGAACCGCCGGACCTGCTTACGGAACATCCGCAATTCCTCGTTGTCCCACGGCGATTGATAGGGAACCGGCTTCGCGCCCTTGGACGCGGACTTCGCGGGTGCGGCAGGCGGGGCAGGCAACGTGGTGCTCATGATTTTCTCCTGGGTGTTCCGGGGCTCGGACAGCCCACCTGAAAATGATATCGCGAGGCCGCCGTCACAGAAGGAGCATGACGGCGGTCCTTTAGAGCGCCAGTCCGAGGAAGCCGAGCAGAGAGGCGACGCCCGCGGCAGCGAGCCGCCTCTGGAGCGTCGGCGAGCCTTCTTCGTAGAAAGCCAGGCAGAGGGCAAGCGAGGGAATGGCGACGGCAAGCTCCACGGTCAGGACACGCGCGGAAGCCGCTTGAACGAGCCGGACGGCGGTAAAGAGTGCGACGATGCCTCCGGCGCCAAACACACCGGCACGAAGGGCGGGTCCACCGAGGAAGCAGGACGCCTGGACGGCAAATTGGAGCGTGTACGGAAAATACAGGCGGCGGTCTCCGGTCAGCACAAACGCGACGAGCCAAAAGGCGCTAATCCTGCATGCAGTTGCAAGCGCTCCTGCACTTCCGCCGGACCGCCACCACAGAGCCGCAACGACGGCGCAAGGCAAGGCCCAGATCCATCCGCCGGCGAGAAAAGCGCCCGCGACGGCCACAAGCGCGCAGAGTATGCGTGGGATTGACGTACGAGAGATATGGATTCCACGGAACGGCTTTCGGATGGAGAATTATCAACGGCGCTCGGTGGTTTCGAGCGGAGTGTTGATACATTCGGGCGACTCGTATCACTCCCATTGCGTGGAGGCCCTTGGAGGGACCTCTTGCCTGAGGAGGCTTGGCGGTGGCCGGCGAAGACGAGCGGCGCAGCAAGCAATCCGAATCGAGCCGCATATGAAACTATTTCCGTTTGCCACCGCCGTTCTGTTCCTCGCGATCCCCCTCGCGAGGCCGACCGTACTCAAGGCCGCAGAGAACTCCCGTCTGGTGATCCAGACCAGAGGCCAATTCGAAGACGCGAATACGGTCGTCTATAACATCTACCTCGCGACGAAAGACGAGGCCCTCACGGACCTGCAAGTGAGCACGGCAGTCCCGGGCGCGACGCGGTTTCTCGAAAACGTCGAAACGCCTGCCACCGCCCGTTATCAGGGCGTCTATGACAATGTCGTTCGCTGGACGGTTCCGGCGATCGACCGTGAGACGCTGCTCGGGCCTTTTACGGTCCGGATCCGGGTGGATGGCTCGCGGACCGACATCCCCGCGGCGCCGGGAGTCTGGGCATCCTGCCCGGCGGACCGCTGCGAGTTTCTCCTCGATCCGGGCGACGGCACGCGTTTGAAGGCGATTCCCGATACCTCTTCGGTGACCTTCGACCAGCGCGGGACCCTGAATGCACAAAACGCCAACGGCCTTGTCGCGATCGGCGACACGGGCGGCTACCTTCATATACCCGAGGGAGCAGTGGACCGGAAGGTCACGGTCACATTCAAGCGGCTGGCGGTCGAAGACGACAAGGTGCCGCAAAGCGCAAAGGACAGCTGGTGGTGCTCCCTGTACCAGATCACGGTGGAGCCGAATATCGCTTTCTCAAAGCCGATCGTGTACGCCTTCCCTGCCCGCCGCGGGCTGACTCCGGGATTGGCGGTTCGGGCGTTCAGCAGCGCCGACGGCAAGACCTGGCAGGAGGCGACGGCGCCACCTGCATCCAACGGCGCGAAGAGCGACGGGCGGTTTCCCGGCGGATTTGGCCAATTCGGGGGCGGGTTCGCGACGTGCACCACCGTGCCATTTGGGTTTACTACCTGTTCCAGTTTGGGCGGGTTTGGTGTCGGACAATTCGGGGCGTTTGGAGTGGATCAAAGCCTGCGTTTGACGGGATCCATTACCGGGACGTCGCTCACCACGCAATTTGGCGTTCCGTTTAAGCCGGCACAGATTTCGGACGGCACGTCGAACATCATCGCGATCCTGATTGGCATCCGCTAGCGGGTACCCAGTCGGTCAGGCGCCGGATTCTGCCCCGGAAGTGTAGCGTACCCAAACAGTTAGTGGTAGGATTCGGACAATTCCATGCTGCCGATCCGTATCGTCTCTTTCGCCCTAATTGCCGGCGTGCTCCCAGGATTAGCCGCCGATTGGAGCCCTCGGCTGGCGGCCGACTATCTGGACGCGCGGCAAAAGGCTTGGTTCGACTGGAAGCCGGCAGCCCGCGCAGGCGGACCTTGCCTTTCGTGCCACACGGGCTTGAGTTACCTCTTGGCGCGGCCCACACTGCGCGCGGCGCTCGGGGAATCGAAGCGGACGTCTTACGAGACGGGATTAGCCGACGCGTTGCGTTCGCGACTCTCGAAGGCGGACGGCGCGCCCGAAGCATCCAAGGCCCCAACGCCTCCTCCGACCGGCGACAGCGTCGAGTCGGTGCTTACCGCTTTGATTTTCGCGCGCGAGACTGCGCCGGACGGAACGCTGAGCGCGGACGCGCAGCGCGCCTTCGACCGCATGTGGTCCTACTCGGTCCAGGCGGGCGAAGGCAAAGGCACGTGGAAGTGGTTCAACCTGACGCTGGATCCATGGGAAATGCCAGAGTCGCGATTCTACGGCGCGACTCTGGCCGCCATGGCGGTCGGCTATGCGCCGGAGGCGTACCGCCGGCAAGCCGCAGTCGCGGCACGTGTATCCGCGCTGCTCGAATACATCCGGCAAGAACAGGCATCGCAGCCGCTACACAACCGGTTGATGCTGTTGTGGGCGTCGACTAAGCTGCCCGCGGCGTTGGCGGAGTCCGCAAGGCGGCAGGTGATCGAAGAACTGCTGGCGAAACAGGAAGCCGACGGAGGCTGGGCAATCCAGTCCCTCGGCCCGTTCAAGGAACACGCGGACGCGCCCGTTTCTTCTGGGAGCAACAGCTATGCGACCGCGCTCTCGGCATTCATTCTCGAGCAAGCCGGAGTTTCGAGTACGAATCCAAAGGTGGCAAGCGCCCTGAATTGGCTGCGGTCGCACCAGGACAAGCAAGGCTACTGGGACGCGCAATCGATGAACAAGAAATATGCGGATCCGATGCCGCTGCTGTTCATGCGCGATGCGG
>JBDTTK010000411.1:0-4704 GCA_039930685.1 Bryobacteraceae bacterium
CGACAAGGACCCTCATCCGCATCCGATGGACGTCGGGCGCGCGCTGCAAATGGCCAGTGGTTCCGGCGACCTTGAACTGCTCCGCATGCTGCTCGCACACGGAGCCGATGTCAATGCACAAGGTCCGCCCGAAATCGGGCCACGGGTGAAGAACGGTCCCATCTCGCTTGGGTTGTTCACGCCGCTCAATCTCGGAACAGCATATGGCGGCGTCGACGGGGTGAAGTTGCTGGTCGATGCAGGCGCGAAGCTCGATACGCCGGACGTGCGGGGAATGACGCCTCTGATGCTCGCCATTGCCACGGACCGCCCGGACCCGCGCGTGGTTCGCTTCCTCGTCGAAAAGGGTGCCAGCCTCACGGCCAAAGACCGCGGCGGGGAAACCGCCTTGGATTGGGCCCGCAAGTACAACAAGCCCGCCGTTCTCGAAGCTCTTGGTCTCCCGCCGGCGAAGTCGCCCGGGGCTGTCATGACGCCCGCCGGACGAAAGGTGCCGGAGTTGCGCGCCGCTGTCAACACGAGCCTCGCACTCCTGCAGACCAAAGGCGACTCGTTTCTGGCCGGAGGCGGCTGCGTCGCATGCCATGCCCAGAACCTCGCGGCACTGGCCGTTTCGGCCGCGCGAACTCAGGGCTTTCCTGTCGACGAGAAAATCGCCAAGGATCAAACCGACGCGGCGCGGCTCTTCTGGGTCTCGCAGGAACAGACTCTGTTGCAGCGGATCGATCCCGGCGGCGCTGCGGAAACGCTGATGTACTCGCTGCTCCAACTCGCGCTCGAAAAAGTTCCGGCCGATCGCACGACGGACTCCATCATTCATAACCTCGCGAGCGAACAGCGCGCGGACGGAACCTGGCACCATAACGCGATTGCGCGTCCCCCGGTCGAGGACGGCGATTTTACATTCACGGCATTCGGCATCCGCCTGTTTAAGACCTATGCGCCCGCCGGCCGCCAAGCCGAATTCGCCCAACGAATCGACCGGGCCGCGCGTTGGCTTTCCGCCGCCAAGCCGATCACCACCGAGGACCTCAACTTTCAGATGCTCGGGCTGACGTGGGCCAACCGCGATCAGTCTACCCGCGACGTTGGACTCCGCAAGATTCGCGCCAATCAGCGCGCCGACGGCGGCTGGGCGCAAACTCCGGAACTTGCGAGCGACGCCTACGCGACCGGAGAGACGCTCTATGCGATGCACGAACTCGGGCTCCCTCCGACCGACGAAGCCTATCGGCGTGGCATCGACTTTCTGCTGCGCACGCAGCATCCGGACGGCTCCTGGCACGTCGTGAGCCGGGTGGCGAAATTCCAACCGTACTTCCAGAGTGGCTTCCCGCACGATCACGACCAATGGATTTCCGCCGCGGGTACCGCTTGGGCAACAGCAGCCCTCATCTACGCAGCACCTTCGGCGAAGACGTTGGCGTCCGTTCGCTAGATACGGCGACCGCCGGATCAGCGGGTGCGATCGGCGGCCTTCAAGGCGAGCCCGCGCGCGACCGACGTGAACTCGTTGCCCGCCCGAATCCGGGCGCCGAAGCGAGCCTCAAAGATCCGTCGGACCGCCGGAACGAATGAGGATCCGCCTGTGAGAAACACCATTTCGACATCCTTCGCGGCCACGCCCGCCGACGTCAGGAGTCCATCTACGCAGGTCGCGATCTGACGCAGCTCGTCGGCGATCCATTTCTCGAACGACGCCCGCTTCACGTGGGCGTTCAGCTCGATGGTTCCATCCGCGAAGTGGAAGTCGGCTTCCTCCGCGCCCGATAACGCGAACTTCACCTGCTGGACGGCGCGGTGCAACTGGTAGCCGAGGTCCTCGTTGATCAGGTGAATCAGGGCTGCGATCCGCTTCGGCTCCAATGCTTGCGCCCGGACGCTATGCAGGATGCTCATGACGTCGTTCGCGCGTAGGAACGACAAATGATGCCAGCGCTCCAACTTCGAGTAAATCCACGTCGGCACCGGAAGAATCTTGTCGACCGATCGGATGTTTGTTCCCGCACCCAAGGCGGGTGACACAAGATGCCGGATGAGTTTCGCATCGAACGCGTCGCCCGCGAGACCCACGCCTGCATTGCCGAGCAGGTCCCCGGAGACCCGGCCACGTTTCCGAATGGATGGTCCGACGTGGATCAGCGAGAAATCGCTGGTGCCACCGCCGAAATCACCAATAAGGATCAGTTCGTCGTGGTCGAGCGTCGACTCGTAGTAGTGCGCCGCGGCGACCGGCTCCCATTCGAAATGGACGTCTTCGAATCCGGCCGTGTGGAACGCCGCTTCGAGACGCGTCTGTGCGTAGTCATTGTCGGCGTCTTCCTCGGCGCCTACGAATCGCACGGGGCGGCCGACCACGGCGCTCTTGATCGCAGCTCCAAACTGCGCCTCGGCCTTCGTGCGCAGGTCGCGAAGGATGCGCGAGATCAGATCCTCGAAGGTGCGCCGGCGTCCAAAAATCTCGGTGCTGGTCAACGTACGGCTGGTTAAGAACGACTTCAGCGATTGGATCAGGCGCCCCTTTGGATCCGCGGCGAGGTACTGCGCGATTCCCTCAGGACCGGTCCAGGACTCGATGCCTCGTTGCTTATGCTTCTCCAGATACAGTAACGACCGGTACGAATCCGTGAAGCCATCCGCGAGCGGATACCGGCCCAGTTCTACTTCGCCGCTGTCCAGAGCGCGCGCAATGGAGCTGTTGGTCGTTCCAAAGTCGATGCCAATGGCGGTTTGAGGCATAGGAGTGGCCCGGAGCCGGAGTGGACCTGATAACTCGCTCGAGGAGGCGAAAGGAACCGAGACCGCGTGAACGCGTCTCTCAAGAAAAGCGTAGCATGCGACCTGCGAAGGGCCGCGTGAGATAGTAGGGGCTGCCATCGTGCGATGAGCCAAATCAGCAACGAGTTCTCGCGTTCCTAAATAGAAAGAGAAGCGCGACTGCGCCGATGACGGCGTTCCGATCGCACTTCAGTAGGTATTCCTTCTCAATGACTTTGAAGAAATTTGTCCCGATACTGATCGGGTTCGCAACTGTGTCCGTCAGTCTCGCCGCGGATTCAAGCCAATGGTCCAACCTCGATGCGCTCAAGCCGGGTCAGCATATCGGCGTGATTCAGACCGATCAAAAGCGGGTCGAAGGGCGATTCGACAGCTACTCGGACGCCGGCATCGTCCTGCGCGGGGACCAAAGCATTACGATCCCCAAGGACAAAGTGGTCCGCATATACAAGCAAGGTTGGTCCCGCACAAAACGGGCGATCCTTGGAGCTGCCATCGGCGCCGGAGCCGGAGTTGGACTCGACATCGCACTCGGCACCCGCTTCAACAACGAAGGCGCGAATTTCCCGCGAGGCGTCGTGACCGGACTCTCTGCTGGTATCGGCGCCGGAATCGGCGCGGCCACCGGAAACGGATATAAGACGATTTACCAGCGGACCAAGCTTCCCTAACGGACGCCCCTATTTCAGCCGGATCGTCCTTCCCTCGACGCCTTTGTACTCCTTCGGGTCAATCCCCAACAGAGTCAGAATCGTCGGCGCGACGTCTCGCTGCTTGACCTCCGGCCGGTTGGAGACCTCTCCCAGCGGCGGAACACCGGCACCCAGCATCGCCATCCAGATCCGGTTCGCGCCCTCGACCTTCGCCCCATGTCCGTTCCAGTCGTCGAGCGTCGCCCCTCGTCCGTGATCTGACGTCAGCAGGATGGCCGTTTTGCTGCGGTATTGCGGCATCGCCTGCGCGGCGCGCCAAACGTTTTCGACGCATTGATCAAAGTAGGTGGCGGTTTCGAGCACGCGGTCGTATCGGCGGCTGTGGGCCCAATCGTCGGTTTCGCCGAGCGAGATGTAGAGCATTCTCGGCTTCACGCGTTTCAGATACTCGATGGCCAATTCGCACGTAACATAATCGTGCCGGACTTCGGGCCACGGCGGCAGGGCCTCGAATTGCACTCGGTTGAGTTCCTCGACCCGTGGCGACCCGATCGCCTTCTGGTAGCCCGCGTTGAGCGCGATCGTCCCGGGCTTGTGTTCGCCAATCCAGCGAAATGTATCCCAGGATCCGAACAAGGCGGACTTCATATTCAACTTCCGGGTCAGAAATTCAAGAACCGTCTCCGTTGGATTCTGGATGGGGTCGTTGCCCTTGATGACCGCGTCCTGCGCCCGCCCAGTCAAGATCTCCGAATAGCCGGGATACGAAACGCGGAAGCCATTGGTTACTTCCACCGGACTGCCCTTGTCCGGATTGCCAAAGATCACTCCTTGCTTCGCCACCTGCTTCCAGAGAAACGGCAACAGCCGGACCCGTCGTTCCTCCGCCGAGTCGTCCCACAGAGCCTGCCGGAGGCTCTTCGCGTGGTCGTCATCTGGGGCCATGTGAGCAGCCTTCTCGTTCATCAGCTGGGAATCGATACCGCGAAACACTTCCTGCCAACGGAGCCCATCGGCTGTAATCAAAATTACGTTTCGCGCCGGAGCTTGAGCAAGGATCGGGAGTGTGGCGAGCAAGAGAAGGGTGGCGCGCATAGTTAGATCATAGTCGCATCGGCGCGCTTTCTTCCGTCTTTTGGCTCCATGGAAGAAAGACGGACAGACAGCCCGAGACAACAGGCGATCCACACCAAAGTAACGTAAATTCAATAGCTTAAGGAATATTAATGACTCGTAATCCCATTGTAACGTTCTGACCGTTTTGATAAGCTCC
>JBDTTK010000412.1:0-4697 GCA_039930685.1 Bryobacteraceae bacterium
CACCTCATACAACGTCACGGGTGCGGATTCCGAGCGAACTGCGTTCCTTTTCAACTTGTCCACCATTGTCATGGAGGCGCAGTTGTTGGGGCCGTCCAACTCTAATTTCGGGCAGTACCAGACGTATAACGACCCAAACTTCGGGCCGGCGTTCGGTGCAGGGTTTGACCTGGGCGTGAATGTGACGGGTCTCGGCTCAGGCTACGCGTTTACGAGCAGCTATGGCGCGGGACACAACACGCCGAATATCTTCGGCGTTGCGTCGCCATCAACGCCCACCGCATTTTCTGTAACCCGCGTAGAGACGTACACGATATCCGACGCGGCGACGCCCGAACCGGCAACTTTCGGCTTGTGCGGGTTGGCGCTTGCCATCGGGGCTGCGCTCACGAGGAAGAGATTGGCGTGATGACGTGATGCCAGGATCCGCAGGCGTGGTTTACGTACTCCCGGCTCGGCACCCCAAGGAACGGAATGCGGAGAGCGTCCACATTTCGCTCTCAGGTCGATGTCCTCTTTTGAGTGACTCATCCGCTTACCTGGCAGAATGAGAAAACTCCTAGCAGTGCTGTGTCTGTCCCTGCCTCTTGGCGCGGCAACGACTTGGACCGGAGGCGTGCTGCTGGATCAGGCGGGAGCCGATCAGTTGGCAGCGTGGCTGGGCGAAGGGGATCTGGTGCTAACGAATGTGTTCAGTTCCGGGCCTGTCGCCAACGGGTCGACCGCGTTTCATGCGGCGTCCGACAACCTGGGGCGGACGTTCGTCCTAATTGAGACTGACCTAGGGCTGGTCGGGGGTTACGATCCGCAGAGTTGGGGCGGGTTCTACAACATTACGATTCCGGATGCCGAGCGAACTGCATTCATTTTTAACTTGTCCACCGCCGTCAAGGAAGCGCAGGTGTTGGGGCCGTCCAACAGCAATGCGGGTCAGTACCAGACGGTTAACGGAAACGCCTACGGGCCAGTGTTCGGATTAGGGTATGACTTGGGAGTGGCTGATGGAAGCCTCACTTCCGGAGATGCGTTGACGTACAGCTACGGCGCGGGGTACAACACACCGAATATCTTCGGCGTCGCGTTTACTCGTACGCAATTTTCCGTAGTCCGTATTGAGACGTATACGATATCCGACGTCGCGACGCCCGAACCGGCAACTTTCGGCTTGTGCGGGTTGGCGCTTGCCATCGGGGCTGCGCTCACGAGGAAGAGATCTAAGCAACAAGCTATGCCCAAGTAGGAAGCTAAAGCAAGAAGCTGCCCAAGATTACTTGGCGCGTTTCTGGATGTGCGGTTTCCTGATGGAACAATTTCTGTTCTTGCTGTTTCTCGCGTTTCTCTGGAATCCCGTTGACGGTCAACGTCGAATGGGATACGCTCCGAGGAATGCCGGCGGAACATATCGCCCTCACAGACCTGCTGTCCCGTGCGCAACAAGGGGATTCTGAGGCATGGGATCAGGCGCTTCCGCTGGTTTATGACGAATTGAAGCGAATCGCGGCAGCCCACTTTCGAAACGAAGCCAGCGGGAACCTGCTGCAGCCTACGGCGCTGGTCCACGAGGCGTGGTTGAAGCTCGCGCGATTGTCCAACATCCATTTTGGAAACCGCACGCACTTTTTCTCATTGAGTTCGAGGTTGATGCGGCAGATTCTGGTGGATCAGGCCCGGCGGCGAAGATCCGGTGAAGCGTTGCCCAATCCGGCGTGCGATTCGGTCGACGCGGCGGCTCTCGACGATGCGCTCTCGGAATTGGAGAAAGTCCACCCACGGCAATGCCGCGTGGTGGAGATGCGTTACTTTGCGGGCATGACTCTCGATGAGATCGCGACCGAACTGCACGTCACCTCACGCACGGTGAAGCGCGACTGGGTCGCGGCGCGGGCTTTCCTCTTTCAACTGATGCAAGGCTGAAGGCGATGACAGAGGAACACTGGCGGCAGTTATCCGAAAAGCTGAATGAAGCGCTGGAATCGGCTAACCCGCAAGCGTTCGCGGCGGAGGACGCCGAGTTATCCCGGCTGATCGATGCCCATTCGCGTAGCGAGAGATGGCTGGAACCGCCGGCGCGCGACGCGCTCGTGGGACAGACGATCCTCGGCCGCTATTTCCTCAGCGGCATCCTTGGGCGAGGCGGCGCCGGGACGGTCTACCTGGCGTCCGACACGCAGGTTCACGGACGGCAGGTAGTCGTCAAGCTACTGCACGACTATTGGGTTAGCGAAAGCTGGATGCGGCAGAAATTCCGCGATGAGTCCGCGGCTCTCGCGAAGCTCGACCATCCCGGAATCGTCAGCGTGCTCGACGCCGGAGAGTCGGAGGATGGGCGCCTATACCTCGTGATGCCCTACCGGCACGGTCGAACGTTGCGGCAAGCGCTCGCCGAGGGGGGCATCGACGCTTCTGCAGCCGCCGAGTGGATCCGGGAAATCGGCGAAGCGGTGACGTATGCGCACGATCGCGGAATTCTGCATCGGGATCTGAAGCCGGAGAATATCCTGCTGGTCGCGCGGGGTGAGCGCGAGTGCCCGATGCTGCTCGATTTTGGAATCGCGCACGCAGGCGATCCCGCAAACCCCAGCCGCACCACCAGCCACTTGATGGGCAGCGCGTTCTACATGGCGCCCGAGCATCTGCTCGGCAGGCCGGAACGGGCGAGCGATTTGTATTCGCTCGCGATCGTCTCCTGGGAGCTTCTCACGGGCAGGCATCCATTTGAAGCGGAGTCGCCGTTTGCTCTGCCGGACCTGCAGCGCAAGGGAGTGGGCGACTTGTTTTTCCGGCTGCGGCCGGACTTGAACCTGGAGGTTGGAAAGCTGCTGGGTCGCGGTCTGGATTTCGATCCAAAGCGCCGTCCAATGCCGGCGCAGGCGTTCAGTGCGGACCTTGCGGATTCCGTTTCGGCGGCGGCGGCCGGTCCGCGATTGGCCCGGATATGGGCAGTACGCCGGTCGCGGCGCTGGGCGATCGGCACGGGCGGCCTGATGGTGGCTGCCGCCGCTACGGGTAGCTTATATATTCGCGATCTCATTCAACCGCTGACGGCTGATGAGCGATTGATCCGATTTCGCGGTGGTGTCCGCGCGGAAGACAGCGGATTCCAGCGGGCGATGGACATGTATGGCGAGTTCCTGGTGGAACCCGGCAAACCTGAAATTCGGATTTCCCGTTACTTCTCCAAAAGCCAGGGACTCGCGATGCGCCCACTTATTCCCTCGCAAAAACGGGCGGCACTGCGAGGGGGGTGGCGCATGAAGGCCGCCCTACGGCCAGAGTCGGGCCGGGTGGGAATGCTGCTCGATGTCGGAAACCTCGCGCCGCGATTTGATCTTTCCCTTGAGATCGCAAACGGCGGGATCCTGCTGATGACCCCCCTCGAAGTGCGCTCCGGGGCATCGGGTCCGAGTAAGATGCTCGATCCCGTTCCCGACACCGGACTTATCGACATCGAGATGGAATACGAGCCATCTACGAAGCAAGCTTCCGTGCGAGCCGGAGGCAGGTTGATGATACCCAATTATCCTGGCCACGACCAATATCGCGAAAATGTTGGATTCTCACTTTACCTGGAGATCGGTAAGCAGGCCGAAGCTCGATCTCTGATCGGCGATGCGAGTTTCGAGATTCTTGGTTAAGCGTTTATCGCCGATTCCGCCGGGCGAACAGACTCACGATTCCGAGGCCGGCGAGCGTCAAGCCAAGTGCGCCGGGCTCGGGTACGGCGGCAGCTGAATCGAGTTGGGCTAGGCCGTAGAAGTTTCCCTGCGCTCCAGAGACCAGTGGGCCGACGGTCGTCGCTCCCGTGTTTTGATCGATCGTCACTACGAATTCGGGCGCGAAATACGAGCCTCCGTACAATGTGCCGCCAGAGGCTACCATGCCAGCCAGGTAAAGGGATCCTGTGCTGCCTATCAGCGTGGGCGCGGCCGTGGATGTATTGAGGGAGTAGAGGCTTGTACCGTTTGAAAGATACAAGGTGTTCGATCCGGTGGAGAACGAGACGACCGAGGCCTCCACTAATCCGGTCGAGCCAATGAGGGCTGTCGCGCCGGTGGATGGGTTCACGGAAAAGAGCTGCATGCTTGTGTTGATACCGTACAAGCCCGTTGATGTGGACCCCGTTGCCAGATAGTTGAAGGATCCGCTGCCGACATTCGTCAGCGCCCCGGTGACCGAATTGACCTGGTAAAGGATTGCGGAATTCGTGAGTCCGGCATACAGCGAACCGCCACTGACGCCAAGACCAGACAACAACTGACCTGTGTTGGCGATGTCGGTATAAGCCCCCGTACCGAGGTCAATGGTTCCAAAGTGATCTGTGCTCGTCACCATAAATGCGATTGGAGCCGCAGCCGCGATTTGCGCGGATGCCGAAGTCATGATGATCAGGGCGAGTTTGATCGAAAGCTCAATTCGCGGCTGTTTCAAGGGTGTGTCCTCCGTGGTTCTCTGGGCAAATCTCTGCCCCGTGACAGGTAGGCGTTTGAGGAGGACGAAAAGGGACAGGCCGCTGAAAATCCCGTTCGGGGGCGGAAACCGGCATCAAGGTGCTGCAAGGTGCGGCGGAAACCGAGGGTCGGAGGAAACGGTGGAAACGGTGCACTCCAAGTTCCTAAAGCTCATTTTTCCACCATTTTTCCACAGAACCAAAGGCCCGCAGAGAGTGCGCACGCGCTAGCCCTAACTCGCGGGTGCGG
>JBDTTK010000413.1:0-4694 GCA_039930685.1 Bryobacteraceae bacterium
ATGGCTGCCTCTTGCCCAGCCACAAAGAGAAAGGCCCCTCTGTCCGGAGGGGCCTTGTGAACAAACTGCAACACTTCCAATCGGAGGCGGGCTGGCCGGACTTAGTCCGGGATGACGAGGATGTCGCCCGGGTGGATCACGGACTTCTCGTCCTTCAGGCGTCCCGGGTTGCCGGCGATGATTTTCGGATACTCCGCGCCATTGCCGTAGAATTCCGCGGCGATCTTCCAGAGCGAATCGCCCTTCTTGACTTCATACTCCTTCACGTCTCCGCCGGGCTGCGGCAGATTCGAGTCGATCGAGAGGTCGCAAACCAGGTCGCCGAAGCTTGAGTCGACCAGCTTGATCTGATTCCAGATGTCGTTCTTGATGTCCTCAGACGGTGCCGCGCCCTGGATCAGGAGCTTGTCGTTGTCGACGTGAAGGTGCGCTAGAACGACGCCCTTCTGTTGAACGAGATTCAGCACGGATTGGTATTTCAGTTTTAGTTCGTCAAAGCGGTCCATTAGTATCCTCCCGGTCAAACCGGTTGTCTTTCTTTTGGGCTGCGCAAACTGTGGTTCGCCGCCTGCAGACAGTCTATCGCCTATCCAAGCGTTCGGCCATCCAATCCCCGCAACGCCTGAACTTCGAGCCGGGTTAGATCGCGCCAATTGCCGGGTTCCAGTCCGTCAATTCGCAACGATCCGATTGCCACTCGCACCAACCGCAACGTCGGGTGTCCAATCGCCGCCGTCATGTGCCGGACTTGACGGTTGCGCCCTTCAGTCAGTACCAGCTCGATCCAGGCCGTGGGGACTGACTTGCGCTCCCGGATCGGCGGATCGCGCGGCGGGAACTGCGGTTCGACATCGAGGAGCCGCACCCGCGCCGGACGGCTGCGGTAATCCTGGATGACAACGCCCTTTGCGAGTTTCTCAAGCGCCTGCGGCTCCGGAATGCGCTCAATCTGCACCCAATATGTTCTTGGATGCGCGAACTTCGGATCGGTCAGGCGATGCTGCAGCGCGCCGTCCGACGTCAGCACAAGAAGCCCCTCGCTGTCCCGGTCCAGCCGCCCCGCGGGATACACGCCTGGCACGCGGACAAAATCCTTCAGCGTCTGCCGTCCCTCGCCGCCGCCGCTGAACTGCGCGACGACTCCGTAGGGCTTATAGAGGATCAGGTGACGCGATGGCAATGGAGCCGCCAAATACTGCGGACTAATTCTCCGCCATCGTCTCCGCTTTGGGTTCGGGCAACGCAAAGCTGCAAGCGAATCCCACGACGTAGACGAACAGCGCGACCGCCGCCGACGCATACGCCAACTTGGCGGGCGGCGTCGCGCCAGGCATGATGTTCGATAGCTGCGCGGTCACGGCGGCGAACCCGGTGCCGATCATGCGGCCGCCGATGTTGGCCGCAAATCCCTCCCCGGTTCCCCGCAAGTGGAGCGGGTAAACCAGCGGAAGATAATTCCCCCAAAAGCTGAACTGCGCGACCGTGCAGAACGCCGCCAGAGCAAGCCCCCACTTGAACATTGCCAGATCCGACGCGGCAGCCCACAGGAACACGGCAGGCACGATGAATAGCCCAGGCACTTGGAAGATGCGGAGCAGGTTGCGGCGTGACGCAACGTACATCGCCAGAATCGCGAGAACGATCCGTCCGATGAGTCCACCGGTTTCCTGCCACGAGTTCACATTGCTGACCGCCTGCTGCTGCACCTTCGCCTTCGCCGGCGGCGTCGGCGCCAGTTTCACGGCGTCCATCACCTGTTGGATGCCGGGCACAATGCGCGGCGCCTGTTGGATCGCCCCAAATGCAGCGCCGTAACTGCACGCGAAGATGATCGTCGAAACGATGGTGGTCCTGCGGTATTTCGGCTCGAAAATCTCACCGAAACTGGGGCGCTTCAACTGACCCTTGTCCTTCTTCTCTTTCCACACCGGCGACTCCGGCAGGAACGGGCGGATCAGAATGAGCGGAACCGCGGGAATGACGCCGGAAATCAGCAAATAGCGCCACGGAGCGTGCCCGCCGAAGACCGCCGGGAAACTATCGCCGTAGGTCACGATCAGCGAATAGGCCGCCGCCATCAGAATGCCGCCGATGGACGAGAATGCCTGCGTCATGCCTAGGACCTTTTCGCGCTGCCCCGGATCGCTGAACAATTCCGCGAGCCACGCCACCGCCGCGACGAACTCGACGCACACACCGACGAAGGTCAGGCAGCGGAAGAACAGCAGCATCTCGAGCGACGTCGAGTAGCCGGATGCCATGGTCGCGACCGCATACAGCAGAATGCTGAACGTCAGCACGCGGCGTCGCCCCAGGATGTCGGTGAGGTAGCCGCCGATCATCCCGAAGAGGCCTCCCGCAACGGCGGGCACGTAAAACATGTAGCTGACCCAGTTATTGAACTCCGGCGTGCCCGGCTTCAAATGGCCAAGTTCAGTCAGCGCCGGCTGCATGATAATCGGCGCGACCAAAAGCACATAGATGTCGAAAGCGAAGCCGATGGTTGAGATGATGCAGATCAGCCATTGAACCGGTGTCAGGCGAGGCGCGGATCCAGATTGTGACATGAGGGAAACGCTCAGGATATCACTGCGCTGTCAGGGCGGACGGCGGCTCCCTCATCACTGCGGCAATTCGTTACGCAGTACCGCCGCGCGACGCCAAGTACTGTGCCGCTTTTTCCTGCTTCGCGGCCTTCGCTGCCGCTAGTGGCGTCGTTCCTCGTCGAGTCTTGGCGTTGACGTTCGCGCCGCGATCGATCAGTAGTTTTGCGAATTCGATGTGTCCGTTCTGAGCGCAAATGTGGAGGGTCGAACTGCCCAGCACGTGCATGTTCACGTCGGCGCCCGCATCGAGGAGGGCCTCTGCATTGGCCGTCAGTTCCTTCCCGAACGCAGGGTAGAACAGAAGCGGGAAGTCGTGCGCGCCGCGCTCGCGGACGCGTTGCGGGTCTTCGACGAGCAACTGCCGCAGCAGCTTGGTGTCGTCCATCATCGACGCGGTGCAGGTCGAAATCGGCGCACCGATTCCAACAAGGTGGTCGACAATGTCCGGGCGTCCCATATGGGCGCCGGCCTCGACCGCCATTTCATCGAACGTTGCGCGCGTGAGGGCGAGTTCCGGGCAAAGCTTCGAGAGCCTCTTCACTTGATCCAGATCGGTGTGGGCCGCGACCGCGAACGAGTTGATCCAATCCTGCGGGATACCGGTTTCGGGCAGCGGTTTCGGGTGGCGTCCGCCGTAGTAGTCGCGCGCGACGACGCCGGCTAGAACGGCCGCTTCTGGCGTAGGGGTCGCGCCCTTTCGTAGCAAGGTCTGTACGATTGGCTTGAAACCCCGCTTCACGGCAAGTTGCAGCGCAGTGACGCCGTCGACGCCAACCGCGTTGGGATTGGACGCGTTACCGAGCATGGCTTGCGCACCATCAATGGCGGCCGCGTCCGGTGCATCGCGAAGCAAGTCGATGAGCGGACTACCAGGCGCGGCGCTCAGATCGCCGCCCAACGTTGGTAGGTACATGATCATCGACACCTGGCCGGCGGCGCACGCGTAATGAAGCGGCGTCCGGCCATCGGCGGCACGTGCGCGTGCGAATCCAGGAGATATCTTTGCGAGTTCCACCACACGGTCACGATCTCCCGCCGTAACGGCTTCGAAAAAGTCGAGCACCAAACCGCGGCTCCGGAGGGCCTCGGCGACCGGCTTCTTTCCCGCAAGGCTCGCGAGGATGAACACCGACATGCCGTGGGCGTCGCGCGCGTAAAGCAATCCGGGGTCGCGGTCGAGCATCGCATGAACGGTCGACAGGTCTCCGGCGACGGCAGCTCGGCGGAACTTCTCCGAGTCGAGCATTGGCTCGGCGGCCGGCTTGGATTGCTGGGCGAGGCCGGGCCGAACGGCGGCAGCCATGGCCGAAGCGGTGGCGGCGTTATACAAGAAGGATCGTCTGCGGGTCTGCATGCTGTGACCTTGGCCGATTTCCCACCGGGTCTGCCAGACGTCATTGCCTGATTTGTTCCTTAGCGGGCAACCCCTTCGGATTGATAGAAATACAGCGCAATGTTATTGCCCGTCCAGCTAGGGTTTCGGCGCTTCCGACCGTATACTCAAACTAGAGATGACCCCCGCGGGCACAGAATCCGAGATCTTACGCTTCGGCGTTTTCGAGTTGGACCGAAAGCGGGCGGAGCTTCGCAAAAATGGCCTCGCAGTGAAACTGGCGCCGCAGCCATTCAAGGTCCTCGATATCCTCGCGGCGCGTCCCGGTGAACTCATCAGCCGTGACGATCTTCGGCACGAGGTCTGGGGCGACGAGACCTTCGTCGATTTCGACCGCAGCCTGAACGTCTGCATGACGCAAATCCGGTCTGCGCTGAACGACTCGGCGGAGTCACCCCGGTTCATCCAGACTGTCCCGCGCCGCGGCTACCGCTTCCTCGCACCAGTGGAAGGCAGCGCGCCTGCCGTCGCCGCGCGGGTGGATCCTGAGAAGCCCCCCGGCCGCGATATCCGGCCCTGGGTCTTGCTCGCGGTGTTTGTGGCGGTTGCAATTCTTGTGACGAGTCTCTGGCGGCTCGCCGAGATCCGGGACGAGCGGACCCGGCTCGCTATCCTGCCGTTCTCGACGATCGGCGACGCGCAGGTGTCGGATGCCGCGATCGAAGGGCTGACCGACGATCTCATCACGCAGGCTG
>JBDTTK010000414.1:0-4684 GCA_039930685.1 Bryobacteraceae bacterium
CAAGCTGCTCGAGATGAAGGAGCTGGATGCGGTGCTGATCGCGACTCCGGATCATTGGCATTCGCGGATCGCAATCGATGCGTTAAATGCCGGGAAAGACGTATACGTCGAGAAGCCGCTGACGCTGAAGATGGAAGAGGGTCCGGGGATTGTGAAGGCGGCGCGGGTGAACAATCGCGTGTGCCAGGTCGGGATGCAGCAGCGGTCCGGCGATCATTATTTGCAGGCGAAGCGCGAGTACTTCGATACGGGACGGCTGGGCAAGATTACGCTGGCGCGGACGTGGTGGCATGGCAATAGCTTTCATTTGCGGAAGGCGCCGGCGGAGTTGCAGTCGCAACCATCGAATCTCGATTGGGCGCGGTTTCTCGGTCCGGTGAAGTGGCGCGATTACGATCCGCAGCAGTATTACAACTTCCGCGCGTATTTAGATTTTGGAGGGGGACAGGTGACGGATCTGTTCACGCACTGGATTGACGTGGTCCATATGTTTATGGGGCAGGACAATCCGATTGCGGCGTCGGCGGCTGGGGGCGTGTACAACTACAAGGACGGGCGTACGGCTCCGGACACGATCAATGTGCTGCTCGAGTATCCGGCGGAGTGGACGGCGACGTTCGAGGCGACGCTGGCTCCGGGCGTGAGGGGCGAGGGCGTCGAGATGTGCGGCACCGAAGGGCGGCTGCTCATCAATCGGAAGTTCTACGAATTCCATAGCAAGGATCCGAAACAAGCGCCGGTGGTGGTGCAGTCGAAGGTGGAGCAGACGGTCGACCACGTGAAGAATTTTCTCGAATGCATTGTGTCGCGGAAGCGTCCGAACGGCGATGTCTACATCGGGCACCGGTCGGCGCAAGCGTCGCATCTGGGGAATATCGCGTACGAGCAGAAGCGGCGGCTGCATTTCGATCCGGTTCGTGAAGAGATTCTGCCGCTATAGGGCGGGTGTGAGAAGCGCGAATCACGGACCTGTAGATCCGTGCTAGCGAGGAGCGCGACCTGACGGTTGCGCGTCATATCTTGCGGTCTGCGGGGCTTGCGGTCTGCGGGGCTTGCGGTTTGCGAGGCTCACGGATTCGCGGGATAGACTGAGATTCATGTTCTCTCGCGCCCTTTTTGTTCTGCTATTCATTTCGATTGCTGCTTTCGGCGAAAACGCGGACTTTCCGGCCAAAGATTGGAAGCGCGCGGAGAAAGCGGAGCCTTACGGCTTTTCGACGCGGCGACTAGCGACGCTGACTCCGTATCTTCAGACGCTCGATACGTCGGCAATGATGGTGATCGCCGGCGGACGGGTGGTCTTCGAGTACGGCGACGTGAAGAAGGTCAGCTACCTCGCTTCGTGCCGGAAGAGCGTGCTGGCGATGCTCTATGGCAAGTACGTGAAGTCGGGTCAGATTCCGCTCAACAAGACGCTGCGCGAGATGGAGTTCACCGATGTGGGCGGGCTGCTGCCGAAGGAGTTGGATGCGACCGTCGAGGATCTGATCACGGCGCGGTCCGGCGTGTACCATCCCGCGTCGAATGGCGGGGACGCGTCCGACTCGGCGCCTCCGCGCGGATCGCAGATCCACGGGACGTATCAGCTGTATAACAACTGGGACTTCAATGCGGCGGGCGCGGCGTTCGAGAAGCTGACGGGCAAGGACATCTACGACGCGTTACAACAAGATCTCGCGGAGCCCATTGGGATGCAGGATTTCGATCGCGCGGCGCATGCGAAGTCCGGAGATCCGGCGCGGTCGATTCATATGGCGTATCACATGAATTTTTCGACGCGTGATATGGGGCGGCTGGGGTATCTGATGTTGCGCGAGGGCAACTGGAACGGGCAGCAATTGGTGCCTCGGGATTGGACCCACAAGATCACGTCGCTGGTGACGCCGATTTATGAGATCAATCCGCCCTCGTGGCGGGAGTACGGCAAAGGCAGCGTATGGGGTTACGGCTACATGTGGTGGGTCTGGGACGACCATCACCGGCAGGGTCCGTTTGCGGGAGCGTATTCGGCGCGGGGAGCGATCGGGCAGTTCATCACGGTATTGCCTGCCATGGACGTGGTCGTAGTCCACAAGACGATTCCGGGGGAAGACAGCGGCAGGGTGCGGAATGTGAGCGACGTCGAGTATCAGACGATTCTGATGCACGTCGCAGCGGCGTACTGCGGGAAGAACTGCCGGGAGTAGGACTCAACTGGCGGGCGCGGGCTATCGGATTCGCGATACCTGGCGGCCAATCTTATGGGCACGCCAGAAGGAGTTGATGCCAAATCCGCCGAGGATGAGCGCGAAGGCGACGGTGAAGCAAATGCGGAGGAGTTGTTCGCCGCTGCCGTCGAACTTCATGATGTCTTTGACCGCGGCGCTGGCGGGCCATATCGCGAGGACAACAAACAGAAATCCGATGACCTGATTCCAGATGATGCGAATCGGGTGGATGACGCCGGGTACGACGTGCTTCACGAAGCGGCGAACGATGTCGGACATTCCTTATCTTTATGCTAGCAGCGGGGGCCATTTGGAACCGATAAGAAAGGAGAGAAGATGACACACGGTGCTATCCTGAAATTGAGCGTTGGTCTGGTAAAGCCGTGTTTTGGGCATGGCGCAAGCGATCAGAAACGAGGAGCAGTTTGGACGATCGATTGAAAGAGCTGATGCAGGAACTTGGCAACGCGATCAACGAGAGTCTTTCGGACTCCGACCGGATCGCGGCGGCCATCGGCGAAATCAAGCGAACGGGTTACGACGTCTTTCTGGTGCTCGAAGCCACGATCGGTTTCAACAAGCGCGAGGATGGGGACGGCGAAGAGATCGATGACGATTCCGTTCAAATCGATTCAGACGCAAAGCCCGAAGCACCGCGCCGGCGATTTGAATCGACCGGCAAAATCAAACTCACGTCTCAAGATCAGAAGTTCCTTCGGGCGCTGAAGATCACAATGGACGAAGAGAAAAGCTAGTACCGGGGCTACGGAAGTAGCTCCTCGTAGACTGCCCACGTTTTATCGACGGCAGTTTTCCATTCAAACAATGCCGCGTGTGCGAGGCCACGGATTCTCCAGTCATCCCGCGCGCTGACGCTCGCCGTCAATTCCCGCAAACCGCTCGCGATGGCGTCTTGATCAGCCGGATCGACGAGCAGCGCCGCGTCTCCGGCCACTTCGCGCAACGCGGACGCGTTCGAGGTCAGGACAGGAAGACCGTGCGCCATGGCTTCGATCACTGGAATTCCGAAGCCCTCGTCGAGTGACGGAAACGCCAAAACGCGAGCCTCATCGTATAGCTCGGCCAACTTGGAATCGGTCACATAGCCGAAGACGCGAATGTCCTCGCGCCGGGGGCTCGCCTCGATGGCGGCCATGGCTTCGGCGGCGCCGTAACCGGCGGATCCGGCCAGGATGAGATTCCAGCCAGGAGGCGTGGCTTCGAAGGCGCGGATCAGCCGGACGATGTTCTTGCGGCTTTGGATGGCGCCGACGTGGAGAATGAAGTTCCGGCGGGCAGAGTCCGGCGGCGGGTTGGCGGGTCCGCGGACGCCGTGATGGATAACGCGGATGCGGGACCGCTCCACACCCAACAGATTGTGCACCTGATCGGCAGTGAACGCGGAAACCGCGATCACAAGATCCGCACGGCGGGCGGCTTGGCGGGCCTGCGCGGCGAAGCGCTCGCGGAATTCCGGCGTGGAGTATTCGCCGGTCAGCACGAACAAGTCGTGAACGGTCGCGACCGCATGGCGGAAGCGGCCCGCGTCAAGCCGTTGATTGAGACCGTGAAGGAGGTCAACGCGCGGGAAGGCGCCGTGGAGGAGCCTCCGCGAGGCGTTCGCGGGAAGAGAGTCCGCCAGAGACTGGCGCAGTCGATGAGCGCGATAGGCGAAGCGGAAACGCTGCTCGGGGTGCGCTTGCGCCAGTCCAAAGAGAATTTCCCGCGAGTACCGCCCCACGCCGGACAGGCTACCGCCGACGCTATACGTGGCATCGATGGCGATGGTCAAACGACTATGTTCGCATGGGGGCGCGGTCCGCGAGCTCAAGGCGGAACGGCTCTCGCAGATCCACCTCGAAGCCCCCTCGGCCAGCGGGCTGGTCGACGGCGAGCGCGGCGACGCGATCGGCGTCAATGCGCGCAATCGCATGCAGTGGGCCGGCGGATTCGCGCATCGTATCGGACAGGCCGAGGAGAATCAAGTTGCGCTCCTCCGGATCGGCGACGCCGCTTTCGGCGACATGCAGGTGCATCCGGACACCGAAGCGAAGCGCGGATTGGCGGAGCAGTTCGGCATTCATGAGGAATCCGCGGGCGTTCAGCAATCCGGTGGGGGGATCGATCACGCCGTCGGCGCGGGCGGCTTCGAGAAGGCGGTTGCGCTCGAGCGCGTTGCGGATGGCGCGCCGGAGCGGAATGCAATCCACTTCGGATTTCACCAGATAGTCTTGCGCGCCTTCGCGGACAAGCCGGGCCGCGAGTTCCGCCTGGTCCGCGTCCACGAGCAAGACGATGGGTATTTGCGGAGCCGTCGCGTGCAGCGGGAGGAACGACCATGACTTGCGACTGTCGGGCAAATCAAGATCGAGCAGCACGAGATCGATTGGCGTGGAGGTGACGAACGCGAGAGCGTCCTCGAGGGTTCCGGCGCGAGTGACTTGCGCCAGCCAGCCGCACTCGTCGAGCGCGTCCTC
>JBDTTK010000415.1:0-4674 GCA_039930685.1 Bryobacteraceae bacterium
GACGGCGTCACTGAAATGGAACTCGGATGGTGGGTGACCCGGCATCGCTGGGGCTACGGACTCGCCACCGAAGCGGCACTCGCTGCGCTGGCCGACCTTCAAAGCCGGTGCTACCTCGGCCGCGTGATCTCCATGATCCATGCCGAAAAACAAGCGATCATTTGCCGTCGCCGAAAAGATCGGGATGCGTCTCGAGAAGCGGACCTCATTCCGGGAGTTCCCTGTAGCGATCTTTTCGACGGGCAACCCGTCCGCATAGTACTTCAAGAGCAGTCGATCCAAAAACGCTCCGGAGAGGCAAGCTGGTGAGAATATTTCCGACCGTGGGCCACTAACCATACGTGGTAGTACGGATACGCTGGACGTCGCGAAACCGCCCGCAGCCCCTTCCATTAGGGGAGCGGCTCCTCTCCGCGGCAAGCCGAGTGCCGTACTACCGGCATTCTGGCGTCGAGAACAGGGAACCGGTGCCTATCCAAACGTATATTCAGGACATGGATCAGTTTCGCAATCCCGCGGGCTCGCAGCCGAAGCGTCCGGCGTTCCGGTTTCCGTTCGATCCTGCGCCGCGCACGACAATTCTCCTTGATGGCTTTCGCGAAACCGCATCCACCCGCGTTTTCCCGGGCGGCTGGTGTGAATCAGCCGCCCGTCTTAATCCTGAGGCGGTCGCCGGCCCGCTACCCCGGCTGAAAGCTCTGGCGGAGGCGAGTCTCGAGGGCCGCCTGGCGATTCCCTCGCTGGACCGTGCCGTCATCGTCCTCGAACGGCTCTCTGGTGATTGGTCCATCGGCAGGACGCTGACCGCCCGCGACCGGGATCTCTTGTGGCGCGCGTTCCGGGTGCCGATCTATGTGCAATACATCGGGATTTCCTGCGAGTTGCTAGCCTCGGAATGCGAAGCATACTCCGGTGCTCACATCGCCGATCGCGCGGCGCAGTTTTCTGTCGCGAACGACGGGCGCCTGCTGGTGACGCCCCTGCACAACACCGCGTTCCCCGTACTCAACCTCGCGACCGGCATCGCCGCCGAGATTGATCCCACCCGCTGCCCCTGTGGTCTCACGTCTCCGCGCCTTCGAGGACTGCGCGCGTTCGTACCGGCGCCGGCCCGTGCCCGGGCCGCTATCGTCTGACGGGATTCGCTAGAACCGAACCCGCATCGCGAACTGCAGTACGCGCGCGTCCTGGACCGCCGTAATCTGCCCGAACGAAGGCGACGGGTTAGCCGGATATGCTCCGCTGCCGAACGTCCCGTTCCGTGTCAGGTCGTTGCGATGGTTGAACGCGTTGAATGCCTCCGCCAGAGCCTCGATCCGGAAGGTTTCGCCGATCCGGAAACTGCGGCTCAACCGCGCGTTCACCGAGAAAAAGTCCGCGCCCACTCCGGCATTACGTCCGATGAAATCGCCGTTCACGATGGGGCGTCCGGACGTGCCCTGAACGGTCGTGACGCCCGAGGTGATGTTGAAGGGCAGCGCGGAATAGTACTGCAGGATGCCGCTCAACTCGAATCCGTGACTCAGGCGCTCCCAGGTGGTCCTCGCCGCACCCATCGAAGTGTGAATCGCTCCATCGAAAACAAGACGGTGCCGCTGATCGTCGTCCGAGCGTCCGTAGTCGCGCCAGATGTTGGTAGGGTCGATCGGCCCGCTGAAGAAAAATTCGCCGACGTTGTCGAGAGATTTCGAAAAGGAATACGACAAGCGATAATTGCCCCATTTCTTCGGGCGTTGAACGAACGAAATTTGCAGGCCGTCGTAATGGGAGTCCGCGAGTGATGTGTACTGTGAGTTGTTTCCGTAAGCGGGGTTCGGCCGGCAGCCGTTGTTGTTTCCGGAGGCGACGCACGTGGGCACGTTCTGATTGACCGAAGCAATCAGATTCAGTCCTCGGAGATGCTGATAGCTGATGCTGAAAATGCTGCTGGCTGTGATCTGATGCTCAATCTCGAAGCTACCCTGCTGCGAGTACGCATTTTGCATAGTGGGATTCATCGTCGTGAAATTCGCGAGAACACCCGTCGGAACGGTCGTCAGGACGTTTGGGAAAACTGGCGCGCCGGATTGCGCCGGCGAGAGGCCGACGCTCAACTGGCTGGCGTTCGTGATCGTGGTCGTGTTCCCACTCGCTAGCAGCGCGTTTGCGAGCGCGCGCAGCGGAACCCGATCGTAGTACAGCCCGAAGCCGCCGCGGATCACGGTCCGCCGGTCAGCGAAGGGTGTCCACGCGAATCCGGCGCGCGGCGAGATGTTGTTCGTGTCGGTCGAAATCGTATCGAGGAATTGCAGATCATAGCGCGCACCGAGGTTCACAGTCAGGCGGTCAGTCACTTTCCACTCGTCCTGCGCGAAGAGCCCGACATTCGGATTCGTTTGTGCCACCACGGTATTTCCAAACGTTTGCGTAAAACCGGAATTGTTGTACGTGCCCCGCAGGAAATTAGCGAGCGATGAGAACGAGTAACTTCCGCGCGCCGCGCGGGGGAAGGTGATCGTGACATCGTTGTAGAGAAAATCCACGCCCGCCCGAAGCGCGTGATTGCCAGCCTGGTGCGAAACGGTGTTCGCGATTTCGTACAACTTGTTCAGGCGTCCGGTGGGTGAGTTGGAAAGCGTTCCGAACGACGCGACTCCTGAAATGCTGACCGCCGGCCCAGCTGGATCGGTGGGCAGTGCATTCAGGTTGCTGTGGGTGAACTGGCCCCGCGTCTCGTTGACGGTGCGGGCCGACAATGTCAGGACGTTGTTCGCGGCGATGGTCTGATCGGTGTTATCCAATCCTGCCGAAGCGGTAACAGCGTTCAGCGCGCCCGCCCCCCGTGAATTCCGGCTATCGACGTTGTAGAGGCTGTAGCGAAGTCCAAACTGATCGCGCTCCGCGAACTGATGGTCCAGCTTGGCAAGGAAGTTTGTGTTGTGGACCGGATTGGGATACAGGCCGGTGCCAATCTGCGAACCCTGATAGCCCGTCGAGAGCAGGCGATCGTTGATGGCTGCGACGTTGGCGGGCGCGATGGTGATCAGACCGCTCTGATTCAGTTGCCGCTGCTCGAAGTTCGCGAAGTAAAACGTGCGGTCGGCGATCATCGGTCCGCCAAGGCTCGCGCCGTATTGCGCCTGCGTTGACGGCAGCGTCGTGTGCGACAAGGGGTTGGACGCATTGAATCGCTGATTGCGGAAATACCCGTATAGGTCGCCATGCAGGACGTTTGTCCCACTCTTGGTGACCATGTTGATATAACCGCCAAGCGCGCGGCCCAATTCTGCGTGCCCGCCCGACGTGACCACTTGGAACTCCTGGACCACATCTAGCCCGTAGAAAATCCCGCTGAGACCCGCCGCGTCGTCGTTTGCCGAAAGCCCGTCCACAATGAAATTGTTCGAGAAGTTGCGCTGACTTCCCACCGAAATCCCTTGTCCGGGTACGGCGGAGGTTTCGGCAAACAATTGATTGCTTCCAGTATTCGTGGGCGAGACTCCAGGCACCAGCAGCGCGAGGTCGAGAAAATTCCGCCCGTTCAGCGGAAGACTCCGTACCTCGGTCTGCAAAACGGTTCCCGCGATCTGGCTTCGTGCCGCTTCGAGAACCGCCGCATCGGCGCTGACCGTTAGGTTCTCTTGCGCCCCTTCAATATGCAGCGCGATCGGTAGGTCGAACGCGGAGCCAACGGTCAAAGTGACACTGCGTTTGGCTTCGGCAAATCCATCGCGCTTCACTACGATTTCGTACGGACCGGGCTTTAGGAACGGAAAACGAAAACGTCCGCTCCTATCGCTTGACGCCGTGTTTGTTATGTTGGTCTCCAGTTGGCGGATGGTGATCAGCGCTCCGGAGGCGACGGCCCCCGTCGGATCCGTGATACGACCGCTCACACTGGCGAATTGGATGGCTTCCTGCGCGAATGCGCAACAGGAAATCGCCATCAAGGCAAGTAAGTGCTTGCTCATGTGCGTAACTCCTCTTAATGGCAAACAGAAAATTCAGGCGCGCGATTTCCGCACCGTGGATCGGTCTGAGTTGTTTAGAGGAGGCGCGGTGGAGGTCGTTGAAAGAGCGTGACGTCGAATCGCCGCTCGTGGACTGCTAAGCGTCGCGTGACCGTCTGCGACGCTAATACGAGCTGCAATCGGGCGGACGGAGTAGCTTCGATGAGGAACGCGGCATCAGGCGGTGCGGAAAGCGAGCCGAATCTGCAAGCTCCCTGGCACCCGGACTTGGATTTGATCTTCGCAACACCAGCTTTGTCGCCATGGCAGCAGCAATTCGCTTTCGAACGCTTGCAGCATGACATGACGCTGTAAGAAGACTGGGCGAATACCGGAAGAGCGAATTGAACCAGAAACGCAAGCGTCAGCAAACTGCTGCAGATAGCGCGCGCGATGGTCCGGCGAATGGACATGCTTCGCTGAGATTATCTCACGCTGTGCTGAGTGAGTCTAGGCTCGTTGTGTAAAGAAATTGTGAAGAGCGCCGAAGATTGGAACAAACTTAGCTATTTCAACATCACAAGACCGCAGTCTCTTCGATTTGACGGCCTTCAGCGAACCGCGAATAATTCAGCAGCGACGCATCGATCAGATCCGTGGTCCCCTTAAGAATTAGATCGGCCACGATCTTTCCCGTCGCCGGCGAATGCATCACTCCATGGCCGCTGAATCCGTTAGCGAGGAA
>JBDTTK010000416.1:0-4671 GCA_039930685.1 Bryobacteraceae bacterium
CGGATTCGCATTGGGTCCGCGTCTACGTGAATCCTGCGAAGCCCATCAGCCTGTTCTCCTTCGAGCATGAAGACGTCGTGGCGAACAAGGTCAAGCAGACTCCGTAGGGTGTTTCTACCCGAATTGGGAGGGGCATTGGAGCCTCAATTTCCAGCGACCCTCCCAAGAATTACCCCGCAATCCGGGCTCGGTCCACTCCTCCGGACCCCGCCTACGGCATAGGCCAAATCCTCCCCCAGCGACTTCCCCTCGAACCGTCAAATTCTCACCCTACGCCTGATTGTTTCCCGCCAGCCCTGCGATACACTAGCGAGTGGACATGCTCACCAGCTCCCCTCTTACCAGGGAACGCTCCGCTATCCCAACCAGGCTCCAGCGGGAAGATCTTCTTCATGCGTTCCGTATCATGTATCTTTCGCGTCGCATCGACGACCGCGAAATCCTCCTGAAGCGCCAGCAGCGCATCTACTTCCAGATCTCCGGAGCCGGCCACGAGGCCATTAGCGCGGCAGCCGCCGCCGTCCTCCGCCCGGGACACGACTGGTTCTATCTTTATTACCGCGACCGCGCCTGCTGCCTCATGGCAGGAGTCTCCGCCGAACAGATGCTCCTCCAGGCCGTCGGCGCCGACGCCGACCTTGCCTCTGGCGGCCGTCAGATGCCGTCGCATTGGGGCTCGCCCGAGCACAACATCGTCAGCGTGTCGTCGCCCACCGGAACGCAATTCCTCCAGGCCGTCGGATGCGCCCACGCCAACCGCTACCTCGACCCTGAGTCCGACGCCGTCACCCTCGTTACTACCGGCGACGGCGCCACCAGCGAAGGCGAATTCTGGGAGGCCCTCAACGCCGCTTGCCTCGAACGCCTCCCCGTGCTGTTCCTCGTCGAGGACAACGGCTACGCCATCTCCGTGCCGGTCGAAAAGCAGACCGCTGGCGGCGACGTCTCGGCCCTCGTCGCCGGATTCCCCGGACTCGAGCGCTTCCGCTGCGACGGCACTGACTACGTGGCTTCGTTTGAAACTCTGTCGCAGGCCGCCGAATACTGCCGCCGCGAGCGCATGCCCGCGCTCGTCCACGCGACCACCATCCGGCCCTACTCCCACTCGCTCTCGGACGACGAAAAGCTCTACAAGACTGTCGCCGAACGCAAAGCCGAATCCGACCGCGACCCCATCGTCCGCTTCCCCGAGTGGCTGATCGCCGAAGGCTTCCTCGACCGCCACGGCTTGCAGCTCATCACCCACGAAGTCGACGCCGAAATCCAGGCCGCCACCGACAAAGTCCTCAAGGCCGCCGGACCGCCCAGCGGTTCCGCCCTCCGCTATCTCTATTCGCCCGACGTTGACCCGACTTCGCCCGACTTCAGCGCCGCGCCCGCCTTCGCCGGCGAACCGCGCACCATGGTCGACTCCATCAACCTCACGATGCATGAGGAGATGCGCCGCGATCCTGACATCGTCGTCTTCGGCGAGGACGTCGCCGACTGCAGCCGCGAAGAAAACATCGGCCATGTCAAAGGAAAAGGCGGAGTCTTCAAAGCCACCCAGGGCCTCCAAACCGCCTTCGGAAGCCGACGCTGCTTCAACGCGCCTATCGCCGAAGCCGCCATCGTCGGACGCGGAATCGGCATGGCCACCCGCGGCCTCAAGCCCGTTGTCGAGATTCAGTTTTTCGATTACATCTGGCCTGCTATGATGCAGATTCGCGACGAGTTGGCCACCATGCGCTGGCGCTCGAACAACGCCTTCTCATCCCCCATGGTCATTCGCGTCGCCACCGGCGGCTACCTCAACGGCGGAGCGATTTATCACTCCCAGTCCGGCGAGTCCATCTTTACTCATATCCCCGGGCTGCGCGTCGTCTACCCGTCGAATGCCCTCGACGCCTGTGGCCTTCTGCGGACCGCCATCCGCTGTGACGACCCCGTCTTGTTCCTCGAACACAAGAAGCTTTACCGCGAGGCGTACAACCGCTCCCCGCACCCCGGACCGGATTACTGCATCCCGTTCGGCAAAGCTCGCTTGGTCAAGCACCTCGGCCAACCTTGCGGCGCCCCGACCAGCCCCGATGGATCCGACGCCACAGCTCCAGCGCGTAAGGGCGCGAATCTGACGATCGTCACCTATGGAGCCCTCGTCCAGAAATCGATCCTCGCCGCCACCCAGATCGAACAGCGCAACCCGGATGTGTCGATCGAAATCCTTGACCTCCGCACGGTCGCTCCGTATGACTGGGAAGGCATCGCCAAGTCGGTCCGCAAGACCAACCGCCTGCTGGTCGTCCACGAGGACACGCTCAGCTTCGGCTTCGGAGCTGAAATCGCCGCCCGCGCCGCGAACGAACTCTTCGAGCACCTCGACGCCCCCATCGGACGCGTAGCGGCCCTCGACACCTGGGTCGCCTACAACCCCCAGATCGAAAACGAAATCCTCCCGCAGACCGAAGACGTAGTCCGCGAAGCGGAACGCCTCCTGACGTATTAGCGGCCCGGAGGCGCGACCGTCAGGTTGCGCTCTAAGCTGTCGAAGACTGGCTGGACCCCCAAACCGCAAGCGAGTTCTCGACTCGATCTTCGCGCCATGTTGCAAGTCGCACCATCCCGAACCCAGCGAAGATGACCGGATCATGAACTTCCGCCTTTGGCCGGGAGATTCCGCTGTACTAGGCGTCGGCTTCCGGCGCGCGCGGACCATCCTCCGCGTCCCTAACCCCATAGTCGGCGCTCTTCAGAATCAGAGCCGCGTAATTCGCCGCGAACCGCATCGAGGCCGGATCGGCCGTCACCCGCGCCCGAATCAATGCCGAGTCCCTGGCCCACGGCGTCAGCATGTGGAGTTGTTCGATCGCCTCGCCACTCAATTCGATGTTCCGGACCGCGAGCCCCCAGATACCCCTGTCCTCGAGGCGAAGAAACTCCGGGTTTGGATAGCTGCGCTCGGCCTCTTCCTGGATCTCATCCAGAATCTGGTCGACGCCGCGGCCTTCCTTGGCGATCACGCTGCAGTTGATCTGGATCTTACCGTCGGCGTCGAGCACCATGGTCCGCCGTCCGTCATCGATCACGAACCAGCCAAACGCCACTTGGATTCGGGCCTGGATCGCGCCTGCGCCTAGCGTTACGGTTCTCGTCACCGCGTCCGACCCGAGCACGTTCGGCACGAAACCCACGCCCTGATCGCGGAGCCGCGCGTTGATCGGATTCTCGGGATCGAGCGTGCTCAAGTCGTCGGACTTCGCGTAATGCCCCATATCGGATTCGGAAAGCTCCGCGGCTTCGGGCGTTGCGGATTCTGGCGCTGGGGGCGGTTCGGCCACGCTGGCTGCGGTGTTCGTTTCGATCGCCGATGCCGGAGGCGGCGGATCCGCCTCGACCACGGGTGCGGGACTGATGCCCATTCCCGGACCGAGCGGCACCGTCTGCCCTTGCGGCCCTGCCAGCACGAAGCCTTCGAGCGCGGTTGTCCACACCCCTTCAAGCGAGCCGCTGATCGCTTCGGGCGCCAGAAGGCCGAAGTGCACCAGCCGTCCGCCGTCTTCGAAGAACGCGAACCGGACTTCCAGCCACGTGTCGTCCTGTTGCTGGCGGCCGACGCCGGCCAGGCCTTGCACATTGCCGATCACCGCGGGGCCAAATTCCGTAGGCCGAATTCCTTCTGAATCGAGCAGGAACAAGCTCCAATCCTGCAGCGTTCCATCTTCAAAACCAGGCCGTGCCGCTACCGTCAGGGCCACCGCAGCCCACGGCGCAGCCGCCAGCAGCAGTGGGAAAAAGTTTCCCGGCGAGCTGAAGTCCACTTCTTCCGCCGGAAGCTCCATCGAATTCCAGTCCCGCGGAATGGAGATGCGGAACGCCAGGTCGGCGATGCGGGCCGGGATTTCGAGAACGACTACGTCGAGCGATTCAGCCATAGCAGTTCAGTGTTCCTCTCGATCAGCCCCCGGCATGTGGACTGCGTTCACGGTTGGCCGATTCGGATCGCATCATTCTAGCAATGACGCTTCCTAGCAATGACGCTTCCGATTGCGAGCGCGAAGTGATTCGAACAACCTAAACTTCCGCGCGACGGCCCGCCGCTCACGCTCCGCCTTGTCGCTGAGAAAGTGCACGACTGGTCTTCGCATAGAATTACTGAGGCGGTGCCAACCACAATGCTCCCAACCGACCCGCGAGAATTGCTCACGATGTACTCCGAATCGCGCGCGACCGATACCCAGGTCATGCGCTGCCTCAGCGAGCACAACGGCTGGTACGTACCGGCGGGGTTCGCAGTCACCCAGTTGAACACCACCCTCAGTGAGCACGCCATCATCTTCAGCACGGAGTTTGAGGCGCAACCCGACCGGCTGCTGCTCTTTACGGATGCGGTCGCCGCACACCGCGCCGACGGACATCGCATAGGTCTCTTTATGAGCGCGTTTCGCGGTTCGCAGATATTCGCGGCGGTCGACGGGCGTTTTGAATCCGTATCCATAAACCCCGGCTCTCCCCAATCCGAGTCCTGGTACATTCAGCGGGATGCCTTCCCGCTGACCAATCTTTGGGGGCAAGTCGTCGAACTCGAAACCGCGCTCCGGGCCGATTCCGGATCGCCGGATTCGTTCGCGCGGCTCGCGGCGCATCCGGGTCTGATTCTTCTGGTCAACGAACAGAACCAGCCGATCCAAGCCG
>JBDTTK010000417.1:0-4659 GCA_039930685.1 Bryobacteraceae bacterium
TACCGTAGCGTCGGTACTCGCGCCGTCTTCCAGGTCCGCCAGCGGCATCGAAAAATGAAAACGGCTGCCTTCCCCCGGAGCGCTCTCGACCCAGATGCGTCCCCCATGTTGTTCCACCAACCTGCGCGTGATGGCAAGTCCAAGCCCAGTACCCTCGCGGACCCCCTTGGTCGTGAATCCCACCTGATGAAAACTCTCGAAGATAGCGGCCTGCTCCTCCACCGGAATCCCGATGCCTGTATCGCCCACGGTCATCTCTACTTGGCCATCCCGCGCGATGGAATCGATCCAGATCCGTCCGTCCGCCGGCGTAAATTTGATCGCGTTACTCAGCAGGTTGTACAGGATCTCCTTGAACCGCACCCGATCCGCGTGGAGCACATCCGATCCGCCGACCAGATTCTCGAGCTGGATCCGCTTCTGGCCGACCAGCGGCCGGAGGCTGGAGAGTACTTCTTCCAGGGCGGACGTCAGGCCGAAGGTCTCCGCGCGCAATTCGAGCCGGCCCGCCTCGATCTTCGATAAATCCAGGATGTCGTTGATCAGCGTCAACAAATGGTGCGCATCTCCCCGAATGTGAGATAGAAAGCGCTTCTGCTTTTCGTTGAAGAGTTGCTCTACTTGTTCGGCGAGAAGGTCGGAGAAACCGATAATCGTATTCAGCGGAGTTCTGAGCTCATGGCTCATGCTGGCCAGGAATTCGCTCTTGAGTTGGTTGACTCGCTCCACTTCCTTGTTGCGAAGTTCGAGGGCCTGGTTGGCCGCCGCTAGATTCTGGTTGAGCGTGCGGATTTGCTCCTCCGCGCGCTTTCGCTCGCTGACGTCGCGAATGATGCACACCACGCGCTGGCCGTCGTCCGCCGTGAGCGGGCTCAGATTGATGTCAACCGCAAACTCCGTGCCGTCGGACCGCATGGCGTAGAGATCCAGCCCGGTTCCCATCGGCCGCAGAACCGGACGGTTCGCGTAATCATGCCGGTGCGTCGAATGGCGTCCCCGATAGCGCGGAGGAAGCAGGTCCTCGACCGTCTTACCCAACAGCTCCTCGCGCGTGTAACGGAAAAGCCGCTCTGCCTGGGCGTTTGCGGTCAAGATCTTGCCATCTTTGCGGACCTCGAGAATGGCGTCAGGCGCCGCCTCGATCAGGTCGCGAAAGCGGTCGGCCGCCGTATTCCCGGTCCGGGTGGGCGAGCGGTCAGCGGCCATCAGATCTCATTTCTTCCACGAAGAACTCTTCCCTACACGCTGATCACCGGACACGGTGCATTGCGGATGATGGAATATCCGCTCGCGCGAAGGCGTCCGAGCCCATGTAATTCGCTCCGGCCGATCACCATCAGATCCGCGCCGAACTGCTTGGCAATCGACCCGAGAACATGGGCCGGATCGCCGCTGGCCAGTTCCATGGGCCACGCCGTACCTGAGCCCGCCTGCACCTTGGCGAGTTCCTCCTTCGCCCTCCGCGCCAATTCGGAAGAGAACTCCTGATCCATGTCGATTTCCGGCTTCGTGTCGAAGCCCGGGACGGCGTGCGCCACGACGACCTCGCCGCCATACTCTTCCGCGAAGGCCTTCGTCCAGCTAAGGATGGCGCCCGAATGCGCCCCCAAGTCGACGGCGGCCACCAGCTTCCGGAACGCGATCTCCTCGATCGGCGGAGCCTGTTCCAGGTGAACACCAGTCCAAACCGGACATTTCGCATCGTGCAGCACCTTGGCTGTGACCGAGCCCAACAGGAATCGGCGATAGGGTCCCCAACCGTGCGTCGGCATCATGATCAGGTCGATACCGTGCTGGTTGGCATATTCGATGATGTGATACGCAGGGTCGCCGAGCGAGGTCGCCTGCACCAGCTTCACAAACGGAAACTCGTCCTTATACTGTCTCTCGAGACTCTCGCGGCGGCTCTCCACCCATTCGGAGATCGGAATGCCGGCTGGTTCCGGCAGGGGCTCGACGACATGCAGTAGATGGACCTCGGCCTTGAATCTCGCGGCGATTGCCTCCACATACCGGGCTGCGCCTTGGCAGCGGTCTGAGAAGTCCACCGGGAACAGAATCTTCTTAATCGCAAACATGGATCACCCTCCGTTCAGACACTGACGACCGGACTTGGAGAGTGGCACAGAATGCTGTACGACTGCGAACCGAGGCGCCCGATGAATCCGTGATGCGAGCTCTTCCCAATCACGAGAAGATCGGCTTCCTCTTCTTTCACCGCCGAACCGATCGCGAAGGCCGGGCTCCCCTGGACCACTCGCGTCGCACACTCCAACTTAAGGCTATCGCGAAGACCATCGAGCTGTTCCTCCGCATAACGGATCGCTTCGCCTTGCCAGTCCGACGGCCAACTTTCGGGCACCGGAGCAGTAAACAGTGGAACCGCGTGAACCAGCATCAAGTCCGCGCCGAACCGATTCGCGAACTCAGATGCCCATCTGGCCGCTTGGCAGCTTTGCGTTCCGAGATCGACCGCGCAGACGACCCGTTTCACCTTCAGGAGTTCCGTATTCAGCGCCGCCCCAAGATGGGTTCCCGTCCAGACCGGGCACTCGGCGTCATGCAGAACCTTCGAGGTTACCGATCCGAGCAGGAATCGCCGAAACGGCCCATACCCGTGGGTCGGCATCATGATCAGGTCAGCCTTGTTCGCGCGCGCGAACTCGACGATCTTGACCGCCGCATCACCGGTCTGTATCTCGCGCTGGACTCTCAGGTCTGCGAATTCGGTCGAGAGGAACCGCTCCAGCAGCGCTGTCGAACGGCCGACGCGCTCCTTGACATCGTTGCGCGCGTACTCCAATTCCTCGGCGAACGTCTCGACAACGTGCAGCATCAGTACTTCAGCATCCAATTCGAGGGCGAGCGTCCGCACGGCAAGGGCCGCGTCGCAACAGCGATCCGAAAAGTCTACTGGGAAAAGGATCTTTTGGAGAGTCACAACATCTCCTTTCAGTTGTTCTCCCTGCAACCGGATGGCCAGCTCCTTTTCCATCGGTACCGCCAATTGGTGCGTCGAGCTGCGTCATTTCCCCCAGCACTAGTCGACCCCTTGGGGCTTGAACCCACTCAACCGAGGCAGACCGGTACAGTCGCGCAAATTCGAATGGCCAGAAGCGTGCTTAACCTAAGGCAATCCTATGCGACGTTGGCTTGAGCCCCTTGTTCTCTTATCCAATCATTGGTTGAGCCTGTCCGGTGTCGTCCTCGTGACCACTGCCGGTGTGCTCTCGATTCTGCTGCTGCCTGCTTTGTTAAGCGGCAAGGCATCGAACCCGTATCTCGGTATCCTGACATTTCTCTTCCTTCCCATCCTCTTCTTCGCCGGCCTCATCCTGATTCCGGCGGGCATGTTGCTCAACCGGCGCCGGGGGGCCGCCGCCGTGCCGGAGCACCTGACGTTGCAAACCCCCGCCGTCCGCCGTTTGCTGACGTTCGTGGCGTTTACAACAGTCGTGAACCTGCTGCTGGGATCGCAGCTTACCTATCGCGCCGTGGCCTACATGGACACCCCGGAATTCTGCGGTGCAACCTGCCACGTGATGCAGCCACAGGCCGTCGCGCATCAGAACGCCAGCCATGCAAACGTCGAATGCGTGAAATGCCACATCGGCCCTGGCGCTCAGGGATACGTCCACGCGAAGTTGAACGGGGCGCTTCAACTCGTTTCGCTCGTCGCCGGGAAGTACGGCCGCCCGATCATCGCTGCTCCCGGTAAAATTCCACCCGCGAGGGACACTTGCGATTCCTGCCATGATCCGTCCAAGCAGTACGGTGACCGACTCCGCGTATTGACCAAGTACGGCGAGGACGAAAAGAGCGCTCAGGCCATGACGGTCCTGCTGATGCATGTCGGCGGGCCGGCCGCGGGCATTCATGGCGCGCACTTCGGAGCCGGTACCTCGATCCGGTACGCATACACCGATGACACGCTACAGAAGATTCCCTGGATTGAGGTACGCAAGGGCGGCGCTACGACTGCATTCCTCGAACAGGGAGCGAAACCCGGGGTTGAGACTGCCCTTCGCATCAAGACGATGGACTGCCAGGATTGCCACAACCGGCCTGCCCATACGTTCGAGTCGCCAGACCGCGCCGTTGATAAAGCGATTGCCCGTGGCGAGATTTCCCCGTCGCTGCCATTTGCGAAGAAACGCGCCCTTGAAGTCCTTAAAGCGGCGTATGCCTCCCGCGAAGAGGCCGCAGCCAAGATCCCGGCCGCTTATTTGGCCTTCTTCCCGCAGCAGCCATCTGCGGCCCAGTCCGCCAAGGCCGTCCGTGAAATCTGGGAACGAAACGTCTTTCCCGCGATGAAAGTCGCCTGGGGATCCTACCCGAACCAACTGGGCCATACGGATTCGCCAGGATGCTTCCGCTGCCATGACGAGGCTCACGTCGCGGCCGGGGACAAGAAGATCACTCAGGATTGCAACGCGTGCCATAACATGGTCGCCGTGGAAGACGCCGCGCCGAAGGTTCTTACGGACCTGGGGATGCAGGTCGCCAAACCCGCGGCCCCGGCTCCGAAGTGACCGGCGAGTGGCGCGTCACATGACGGTCGGCCGCCGCGAGACTGTCCTTCCCGAACTGCCAGATCGGACGCGCGTCCTCGCGAAAGAGACTTACATTGCTGTGTTCGCGGCCGCCTGTATTGCCGCG
>JBDTTK010000418.1:0-4646 GCA_039930685.1 Bryobacteraceae bacterium
ACCTACAACCCTTCGGTTAACAGCCGAATGCTCTACCATTGAGCTACCGAGGAACAACAGGGCAGGACGTACCTCTTGATTGTAACCAAAGTGCCCCGTTTCCTGTCAAATCCCGACCGCCATCCGGCGTCGAAAACGTCACTCGGATGCGGGAACGCACGATCACGGCTGTCCGGGCACCGACAAACTTCCGCAGTCTCTTCCGGATCGCCGCGAAGGCTTGCTTGTCGCCCTCACTCAGACGGAGCGTAGTAGCCGCGGCGATACAACACGCGCAGGCGCGGCAACGCCGGTTCAGCGAGGCGAACATTTACGCGATGAAACTTCCCGTCGCGCGCCTCGACGGGCGGATTGTAGCCCAACACATACTGGGTCCGCATCTCGGTGCCGATCTTCGCGCTGATTTCCGGCAGGCTTTCGAGATCGCTGACCGGGTAGTGCCGCCCCCCGCTCTGTTCCGTCAACTCATCGAGGAGTCGCGGCCCCTCGCGCTCTTCCGGCGAGACCTTGTTCATGTTCGGCTCGAAGATCCCGATCGCATAGAGCAGAACTTCAGACTCCGCGAGGTTATTCCTGATCTCGCGGAAGCTGTGCCGACTACGATTGTCGGCGCCGTCCGATAGTAGAAGAATCACCTTTCGGGAGTTCTTCGCGGACTTCATTTGCTTGAGCGCCACCTCAATTGCATCGTAGAGCGACGTGCAGCCGAAGGGCCGGATCCGCGCAATGCGATCGTAGATCTCGTGCGTGTCCTTGGTAAATGGAACCGCGAGCTTGGGCCGGTCGTTGAAGTCGACCAGGAAGAACTCATCGTCGGCGTTCGCGGTCTCAAAAAAGGTGGCTGCCGCTTCGAGCGACTTTTTCATCTTGTTGTGCATGCTGCCGCTCGAGTCGAATAGGATTCCGATGGAGATGGGAGCATCGTCCTTGGCGAACACGCTGATCTTCTGCTCGATGCCGTCCTCGAAAAGCTTGAAGTCGTTCTTTTCTAAATCGACGATGGAAGCGCCGAATTCCGTCGTGACATGAACTGGAATCAGAACCAGCGAAGAATCGACGCGCAGGTCGGCGTGCGGAGCGGGGGCAAGTTCGGGAGACGGCGCAAGACTTCGCCGCGGTTCGATCTTGACGCGCGGCTCGTCAGCGATCCGCTGAAATGCCAGACCGCTACCGACGATCGGCACCAGCAGCAATAGCGCGCGGGAGATGCGCGCAGCGTCCTTGAACATCCAAGTACTCCTCGAGGAAAGTACGTCAGTTATACCACTCTCGGAGATGCGATGAAGGCCGTGGTCTAGTTTGGCCTTTGCCCTTAGGTGCTGTGCACTAAAGGCAGAATTCGCGCGTCGATTTCGGAGTCGGTCCAAGCCGTCATTTCAATTTGGCGGTGCAGCGACCAGCGCTCTTCGTGCTCGGCGGATTCGCCAGGCGCCACGGTCCGCAAAGAGCCGAGCGTCTCGAGTTCCAACATCGCGCCGTTGACGAATGCCTCGAACGAGCAGCCCATGTCGGGGTACTCGACGCCCGGCGTCGCATTCGACCGCTTGATGAACAACTCATCGCCCAACAGATAGGCGCCCCACGGTTCGTCGAGGAACAAACCGGCCTTCTGCGGCGCTGGATGGCCCGCGTCCTGACGCAAAATCCAATACTTTCGCAGCAGGCTCCACTTAGGATCGGAGAAGTCCGTATAGGCCCACATGACCAGCGAGCCGGTGGGCAGCAGGTCCCGCGGATGCTCACCGCGCGGCGGAAACTCCGAGACGGCGCATCCGCCGGCAGCCATTTGCGACAACGACCACGGCGCGATCTGGACCGGCTTGTCCCCCCGGTTGGTGGCGCGATGCAGAATACGGACGCCGCCTCCGGAAGCGGCGAGCGAAATGATCATCTCTTTCTGCATCGAGCTTTCGGGTTCGATGGCGCCCGTCACATGCAGACCGTGCTCGTGGAACGCAATCTGCACCGGCACGGAATCATTCACCCAGGTGAACGCCGCGACCTCCGGCGCGAGCCACATGCGGTGTCCGCCGCGGACCCGCATGCCCGGCTCTGGCGGATCGAATGTCTTGAGAACGTTCTGCGATCCGCAGAATCCGAATCGCATGATCCGAGGACCAAATCCCTCCGGAATCATGAGATCGACGATGCCGTTCGTCAGGCGCCAGCAATTGTCCCAATGCTCGAAAGAAACGCGCTCGGCGCTCAGTTTCGGTCCCAATCCGCCGGGAGTTTCAGCCATGGCGCTCAGGATATCACCCGCCGCGCAGGGCACAGCCAACAAGTAGGTCGGTCCGAACTCATCTGTCTGTTGACGACTGTCGGCGGACCCGAATCCCGGCCGGCCCGCGCGGATACGGCGGGAGAAGTCCGCCGCTCCGTCCGCCGCCTTCGCTGCCTGGTTGATTACCGCCCGCTGCCGTAACGCGGCTAGGCTAAGGCCGTCCGTCGACAGGTCGCCCAAGTTGTAGAGCATCTCATCGCCGCTGCTATTGAACAAGTTGCGCCAATCCCAACGGGAAATTCCGCCGATCCCTTCGGCAGCCAGGTAATTGGTGACGCCGATCGAGCAGTTGCGCGTCAGCGCGTTGTACCAGCGCGGTTGATCGCGAGTGGCGTTCATCCACCGCAAATATTGGAGGAAGAGCTTCCGCGCGTCATCGGGCCGGGTCATTGTACGGAACAGCGAAACCGTCTCGTCGGCACGATAGCTGGTTCGCAAGCGGACCACGTCGCGCTCGTCCGCTACGACGTAGATCAGTTCGTAGCGCCGAAAGAAACCAGCGATTGCGGAATAGCTCTCGCCGACTTCTTTACGCGCTTCGATCGACATCGCGAGATATTGGCCGTCGGCAAATTCGAAGCTCACAAGCGCATGCGCGATTCCCGGTGCGCCCCATCGCGAGATGAATAGATCCACTGCGCGGACCGCTGAAACGTCCACAGTGCGCGTTTCCCAGTGCGGCGTGTAATCCGTTTCCGTCCGGTACTCGAAGTTGCGCACATTGTGGATCGTCGCTTGGTTGCCGCGCACTTCCGCCCAAGGCATCTCGGCGACATCCCGCTGCCAGTTGCGCTGGTTGGACGGAGTCAGCGAGAACCACCAACCCGCCACCAAGAATGGACTTAGGACGAAAAGTCCGAACAAGGCGGCGCTTCGTTCGCGAAGCGCAAAGAGGGCAACCGTCAGGATGGCGAAGGCCGCCGCTGCCGTGGCGCGAAGCGATTCGATCGGCAGGTCAAAATAGAGCGCCGCCGTCGCCCATGCACAAAAGAGGAAGACTGCCGTGTACCCCGCTACCCTGGCGAGACGCCGTGTCCACTTCAAAGCTCGTGTCGCCACGCTCCACATTATCAGGAAGGGCGATGCGCGGACGCTTCGAACCCATCCGCATGAGAATCATTGATTCCGTCCCAAGATACCCAAAAAGTTGACCCGCCGCGCACGCGATTGCTACAGTATGAAGGCGGGGTGGAGCAGTCTGGTAGCTCGTTGGGCTCATAACCCAAAGGTCGTAGGTTCAAATCCTACCCCCGCAACCAATCGTCTGCATCTGCCTTCCTCCCCCGCATTCTAGCGACAGATCTACCACGTCTCGACGCTGACAACTCTCGCTTCGGATCGAGTTGTCCTGGCCTGAGCCTCTGATGCCCTGGCAGGGCATGCGTTGCTTTTCGGTCGCACCTCGGCTGTCGACCCATCCCTCCGACTCGTTTAGGCGGCCGTCGTACGCGGGGTTTCGGTCAGAGCATCGGTCTTGTCGAACGTCGAGGCGGGTTCGGGGTTGTGTCGATGTCCTCCAGACGCGAGTTCCGAGATCAGACGCGTAGCAGCGCTGTGGGCCGCCTGGGGATTTTGCAAAACGAAGCCACTTTTAGTCGGGGCGTCCCGGAAGCGATTGGCGGGCTGGGAGTTGCCTTCGAGGCGGCGACGCGCTTCCTGCATGGCGAGGAGGTTTTCGCAGGTGGTTTTGGCTAGCTTGCGGAGGCGGACCTCATGGCGGGAGAGGACATCGAGAGCGCGAATGGTTTTGTAGGGGTCGGCGGCATTTCCCGATGAGTCGTCCGCGAAGAGCCTGGCTTCGAGAGCAGGGATGCGGAGGAGGCGCCACTCGAGGTCGACGAGGGTTTCGACAACGGACTGCTCGTCGGGGGTTTGCGGGTCGTACATGTCGAGGTAGCGGTCCATTTCGGCGAGGTAGGCCTGCTCTTCGTGGAGGAGGTAGTCCTTGAGCGCCGTAAGGCCATGGCCGTAAGGCCATGTTTGATGGCGTTTCGGCTGGAAACGGCTTTTCCTCCGGGAGATACGGATCCGGTGGAGCGGAGGCTGTTGGCGCGGTTGAGGGCGCGGCGATCTCTGCGGTTCATAGGGGTGTGAGTTCCTTTCTCGGCCACATTGTGGCATGCGGCGAGAAGGGTTCGGGGTGGATCCGGGAGGGAAGTGGTGTGGAATGAGTCGGTTGGCTGGTTCGCGAACGTTGTGATCAACGGCGCGCGCAGTCCCTAATTTCCAGATATGCCAGCATCTGTTTTTGCTCGAGGTGCGGTGAGATGCTGTAACTTGTTAAGGTTAACGGGCGGGTGGTTCGGCCCGAAATGGGAATTGAGGTCACTGTCCCTAATTTGCCCTCCCTAATTTGCCCTCC
>JBDTTK010000419.1:0-4642 GCA_039930685.1 Bryobacteraceae bacterium
GATTTTGCGGACCAAGTCCTAAAAAAGAGAGCCGGCGATGACCGCCGGCTCTCTCAAGATTTGCATTCGAATCTGGTCCGACTATGATTTACGAACCCTTGGCTTGCGCCTTCCTTTGTGCGGCCCAGCGCTTCTTTTGGGCCTCTGCCATTCTCTTCCGCGCCTCTGCGCTGATGACCCTTTTCTTCTTGCCCGAAGGTTGGGGAACTGCCGCGGGTCCCGTGTCCGACATCCACTTGGGTGGGCGTCCGCGCCGTTTACCGGCACCTAGGGCCAATCGCTCCAACGCAACGATGGCCTGGACGAGCAAGTCTCTTTGCGCTCTGAGGTCTGTCAGCAACTTAGATACATCCATCAAACTTCCTCCCCAAAGAAAACTACAACTTCACCCAGACTGAAATCCGAACGCCCCGCGAAATTACCCGAGCGTTCTCTTAAACGGTAACACCATCGAAGCGGGCCTTTTGGATGGGGACCCGGCCGATCTCCTTTGCGCGTAACTATCGAATTCTCCGTAGTATGAGATCGACAGGACCGATTTGCTATCGGGCTTTCCCTGATGTATCAAGTGAGCCCAATGTGAAGAGATATTAACTCGCCGGCCGCCGACGTTGCAAGTATGGAATTAATGTGAGGATTGCGGCGATGGCCCACAACCACGCGAACCAGCTTCCCCATCTGGAATAGGGAGTTAGTGTAGAAACATAGCGGAACGCCACCCTACCTGCTGTCTGCTGATAGGGGGGAAAACGGTCTGTGACTCTACCGGAGGGATCGATCGCGACAGTGATGCCGTTGTTTGCCGGTCGCAGGATCCAGCGCTGATTCTCAAGCGCGCGCATTCGGACGAGGCTCAGGTGTTGTTCTCGGGCGGCGCTGCGTCCGAAATACCCGTCGTTCGAAATGTTAACCAGTAGCTGCGCGCCGTCTTGGACAAAGACTCGCACGAAATCCGGAAACGCCGACTCATAACAGATGAATGTCGATAGAGTTTCACCGCCGGCTCCAAACACTGTCTGCTTCGTACCCGGAGCGTAGTCGCCCGCTTCCTTCGTAATCTTATTTACCCAACTGAACAACGGTGGAACAAACTCGCCGAAGGGCACCAGGTTGATCTTGCTGTACTGTCCACCCAACTGACCCTGAGGTGAAACGAACGCCGCCGAATTCAGCGGAGCGCCACTCGGCGCGCGCCCAACCGTCCCCAGCAGGACGGATGCGCCTGTCTCTCTGGCCAAGGCGCCGATCTGATCGGCGAACTGCCGGTCTTCGAAGTAGTAGACTGGCGCGGGCATTTCGGGCCAGGCGATCAGATCCGTGTGCGACGCCGCCGCTTCGCGCGACAGCCGAATGAGTTGCTCCGATGTCTCGCGCCAATCCGCGTCAGACCAGCTGCGCTCTTCCGCGATGTTGGGCTGCAACAGGACCGCGTTGCGATCGGGCGGATCGGGTTTAGGGATCGCTGGAATCAGCAGGACTCCGATTCCAAGAACAGCGGGTAAAGCAAACTGCCACGAGCGCCTTGCGACCGCGGAAGCAATGCCGGCGGCGACAAGCGCAAACAGGAACGTGATACCGAACACTCCGGCTAAAGGCGCGATGCGCCCGAGCAGTGGTGTGTCGATCGCCGCGTTCCCGGGCGTGAGCCAGGCAAATCCGAAGAAACCGTGAGTCTGCTCGATCGCAGTGAAGAGCAGCGCGATCGCGAGCGCGGTCCACAGCCGGGGGCGCGCAGCGAGCCATCCGGCGGACCACGTGAAGACAGCCAGATGCAGTCCCTTATAGAGTGCGAACAGCACAAACGCGAACCAGCTCAGATACGGACCCATTCCGCCGTGGACCTCGAGCACGAACTGGATCCACAGGCAGACTACCGCCCAATAGACGAACCCACACAGCCAACCCAGCAGGAAGCGGCGCAGGGCGCGTGCCTCGCGGAAGGCAACCACGATGAGCGGGGTAAGCGCCACGAACGCCAGCGGCCACCATCCGTGGTCTGAGAGAGCGCTCGGAAAGACGAGTGCCATTAACAGCGCGGAGAGGATCGAGAGCGCGATGTTCACGCGTTTTGGGATGCCTGCTCGCTGACTTGATCCGCCATGTACGAACTGCGCACCAGCGGACCGCTGAACACCATTTTGAATCCGATCGACAGACCGTAGTCGCGGTACGCGTCGAATTGGTCCGGCGTGACGAACTCGGAAACAGGCAGGTTGCGGCGCGTCGGCTGCAGATATTGGCCAATGGTGGCCACGTCGACATCCGATTCGCGCAGGTCCCGAAGCAACTGATGGACCTGATCTCGCGTCTCGCCGAGGCCGACCATCAGTCCGGACTTCGTCAGCGCTTCCGGCCGATGCGCTTTGGCGAAACGCAGCACGTCGAGCGACTGGCGGTAATCCGCCTGAGGCCGGACGCGCCGATACAGCGGCGCAATGGTCTCCATGTTGTGGTTGAACACGTGCGGACCCGCGTCCAGGACTCGCGCGACCGCGTCGAGGTTGCCTTCAAAGTCCGGCGTCAACACTTCGACCCGCGCATCGGGCAATGCCAGCCGCACCTCGCGGACCGTCTGCGCGAAGTGGTGCGAACCGCCGTCGTCGAGGTCGTCTCGATTGACGCTTGTGATCACGACGTAGCGCAGCTTCATCTGCGACGCCATCTCCGCGACGTTCGCCGGCTCCATCGGATCGAGCACGAACTCTTTCTTGGCCGGCGAGCCCTTCGGCACCGAGCAGAATCCACAGCCGCGCGTACACAGGTTGCCGAGGATCATAAACGTCGCGGCGCTCCGCGAGAAGCACTCGTGGATGTTGGGGCAGCGCGCCGACTCGCAAACGGTATGCAGGTTCCGGCGGCGCAGTTCGACTTTCAGGTCATGGACCGCCGCGAAGTGCGTCCGGCCCTTGCGGAGCCACTCCGGCAATCGCGGCGAGGGAGTATCGATTTGAACGAGAGACATGCGAGAAGGAGGCCCGGGCGGCTTCCTTCAATTCTCGCATTAGAAGGTCTTCTTAATCGCGTCGTTGCCGCGGAAGCCCGCGGCATTTAACTTGGCACGGCCCTGAGCGATCGCCGACGCGTCCGCGAAAGGCCCGACACAAACGCGGTAAAACTGGGGCTTCTCGGGAACCTGGGTGCTCAATGCGGAGAAGCCTTTCTGCTTCAAGGTCGACACCATGATTTCGGCCGCCTTCTCGTCGACCGCCGCGATCTGCAAATAGACCGCGCCGGCAACAGGCTTACCGCTGACGACAATTTCGGCCTTGGCCTTCTTTTCCTTCTTGTCGGCCTTTTCTTTTTCTTTCTTCTCGGCTTTCTTTTCCGGCGGCGCGGCGGGTTCTTCAATCGGTTTCGGAGCCGGCTTTTCGGCCACGGGTTCCGGCGCCTTCGCCGGCGTGTCGACCGCCATGGGCTTGGGCGGAGTCTGCTGCGCCAACTCCGTCGTTACGGCAGGAGCCGAATTGCGTCCCACGATATAACCCATCGTGAAGAAGACGCCCATCAGGATGACCACGATGAAGAACACGCTCAGTAACTGGCGGTTCCCCAATACCAGTTCAAATTCGCCGTCTTCGTTTCTTGGCATCGCACCCTTTGGCAGGCCGCACTTCCCGCGATTCTCCGGCGCGGAACGAAACCTGCTCGTTGGAATTTGCCGCAAGCGAGTTTACGCTTCGGCTTACAGTCGAGAATATATCGGAGGATGCTGCCAACACAACTGCGTGAAGGGGGGACCGGTTAGAAGGTGATGCCGAATCCGCCCGATATCTCGGTCTGACGCAGCCATCCTTCGCGTCCGGGGAAGTCGAAGGGTTTGGGATTCCGGTACTGCCGGATGTCGAGGCGGACGGCGTACAGCGACGATACCTTCACTTTCACTCCGGTGCCGTAGTTGACTCCAAACTTGGTGCTGCCTCCACCGCTCGCGGCCGAATAACCGGGAAACGCGTACGTGCTGAATTGCACTCCGGCGGCGACGAATGGGCGGATGCGGCTTCCTTCCGGCGTGAAGTGAAAGAGGAAATCATAAAAGCCGGTATGAATGCTCGTCCCGTATTCGGTGGCGGGCGGCGTCTCAAGGCGGAACTTGGTGCGGTTGTAGGCGTAGCCGAATTCGTGCCCATAGAATTTCCCCGGATTGATGTTGAGGCGAAAACCGAGACGGAAGCCGTCGGTCAGCTTGATGTCGTACCCGGTATCCGAGCCCGTGGTCAACGTGTCGAAGCCGATGGAATTATTCGACAGCAGAGACGCGCCGCCGGTAACGTAGACCTCTGCCGCTTGCGGGAATGCCGGCATGGCAACAGCAAGGGTGCATATGAGTAGAGAGAAAAAGAGACTAGTCCGAGGGACGAAGAGTGTTCGCATAAGGGTCAACTTACCGGTTCGACGCAGGTGCTCCTGGATTCGTTACCGCGCGTGCCGATTCGCGTTGTTCGCGGCGCTTCTTGACGCTCGACGGCAGTTTATGCAGCGGGTTCCTCCTCGATTCGCTCGGGTGCCAGCGGCTCTTTCCGAACGAAGCCAATTTCTTGTAAGCCGTGGGGCTGCTGTCCGGTGGCGGGAGTGTTGGGGCGGATGTCCGGTTCCGTTTCAGGGGTGTCGTCAAGGTCCTCGTCGCGCTTGGCCAGAAGCTCGT